>JASHOE010000088.1 GCA_030041275.1 Streptosporangiaceae bacterium | reverse complement strand
ATGCTGCCGAAGTACCGGCGGCTCGTCGAGACGCTGGCCCAGGCCGGGCTGCTCAAGGTCATCTGCGGCACCGACACCCTTGGCGTCGGCATCAACGTGCCCATCCGCACCGTGCTGTTCACCGCGCTGTCCAAGTTCGACGGGACCGGCAACCGGCTGCTGCAGGCGCGGGAGTTCCACCAGATCGCGGGCCGGGCCGGGCGAGCCGGCTTCGACACCCTAGGCCGGGTCGTCGTGCAGGCGCCCGAGCACGCGATCGAGAACGAGCGCGCCCTGGCGAAGGCGGGCGACGACCCGCGGAAGCGCCGCCGCGTGGTGCGCAAGAAGCCGCCACCCGGAATGGTGTCCTGGGGTCGCCCGACCTTCGAGCGGCTCGTCGCGGCCGACCCCGAGCCGCTCCGGTCCAGCTTCGCGGTCAGCCACGCGATGCTGCTCAACGTCATCGGCCGGCCGGGCAACGCGTACGCGGCCATGAGGCATCTCATCACCGACAGCGACGAGGACCGGCCCGCGCAGCGCCGCCACGTCCACCGGGCGATCGCGATCTACCGTGCGCTGCTCGCTGGCGGCGTGGTCGAGCGGCTGGAGATGCCCGACGCCGACGGCCGCTGTGTCCGGCTCACCGTTGACTTGCAGGAGGACTTCGCGCTCAACCAGCCCTTGTCGCCGCTCGCGCTCGCCGCCATCGAACTGCTTGACCGCACCTCGTCGGAGTACGCGCTCGACGTGCTCTCGGTGATCGAGTCGACACTGGATGACCCGCGACAGGTGCTGAGCGCGCAGCAGTTCCGGGCGCGCGGCGAGGCGGTCGCCGCGATGAAGGCCGAGGGCATCGAGTACGACGAGCGGATGGAACTGCTGGAGTCGGTGACGTACCCGATGCCGCAGGCCGACCTGCTGCAGGCGGCGTACGACATTTACGCACGCGGTCATCCGTGGGTCCGCGACCACGAGCTGTCGCCGAAGGCAGTGGCCCGCGACATGCACGAACGCGCCATGGCGTTCGCCGAGTACATCAGCTTCTACGGCCTCGCCCGGTCCGAGGGCCTGGTGCTGCGCTACCTCGCGGACGCTTACAAGGCACTGCGCCAGACGGTGCCGGAGGAGGCGAGGACGGAGGAGCTGACCGACGTCATCGCGTGGCTGGGCGAGCTCGTCAGGCAGACCGACCACAGCCTCATCGACGAGTGGGAGAAGCTGCGCAATCCGGTCGAGGAGGCCGAGCACCTGGCTGCCGACCGGCCGCCCGCGCTGACCTCCAACAAGCGCGCCTTCCGGGTTCTGGTGCGCAACGCGCTGTTCCGCCGGGTGGAGCTGGCCGCGCTGCGGCGCTACGACGACCTCGGCGAGCTGGACGCGGACGCGGGATGGGACGCCGACGCGTGGGGTGCTGCGCTCGAGGACTACTTCGCCGAGCACGATTCGATCGGGACCGGGGCGGACGCCCGCGGACCGGCCTTGCTGATCATCGAGGAGCTGCCGGGCTTCTGGTCAGTCCGGCAGATCTTCGATGACCCTGCCTCCGATCACGACTGGGGCTTCTCGGCCACCGTGGACCTGGCCGCCTCCGACGAGGCTGGGTTCGCGGTCCTGACCGTGACCAGCGTCGGCCAGCTGTGACGCTCGGGCGGCGGGCCGCACATCCAGTCGCCCCATCGCGCCCGCCTCAGCACCGCCCGGACGAACTCGCCCGCCTCCGGCTACGGATGTGACCGGACTCGTGCGGGAAGGAACGCAGAATGGCACACGACTGGATAGAGCGCGAGGTAGTTATCGACGCGTCGCGCGAGCGAGTGTGGGCGGTACTGACCGAGGCCAGGCACGTTGCCCGCTGGTTCGGCGACGCCGCGGAGATTGACCGGCGGCCGGGCGGCAGGGCCAGGTTCGGCTGGGCTGGGGACGGCGTGTTCGAGGCCGTTGTCGATCGGGTGGAGCCACCAACCGGGTTTTCCTTCCGGTGGGCCAGGGATCCTGGCGTGGAGCCCGGCGAGGGAACGGCCACGCTGGTGGAATTCACGCTCACCGAAATCCCGCTCGGCACGCTTCTCCGGGTCGTCGAGACTGGCTTCGCAGATCTGCAGGTCAGTGCCGACGAGCAGGCCAAGGCAGCCGAGGACAACGCCGAGGGCTGGGCTGAAGAGCTGGCCGACCTCAAGGACTACGCCGAACGCGCGGTCAGCTGACGGTGGCTGGCGCGGATCCTGCCGTGTCAGCTCAGGTAACCTGACCAGGATCCGCGGACGGAGGGTGAGTCAGCACGGTGATGGATGACGCGGCTGTGGCGCCAGACCTGGCGACGACCCCTGATGCCGTCGGCGCTCCCCCGCCGGGTCCGCTTGCGGGGCTGCTGGTAGCCGACTTCTCCCGGGTTCTCGCCGGGCCGTACTGCACCCAGATTCTGGGCGACCTCGGCGCCGAGGTCATCAAGGTCGAGGGGCCAGGGGGCGACGACACACGGCACTGGGTACCACCGGTACGCAGCGGCATCTCTACGTACTACCTGTCGGTGAACCGGAACAAGCGTTCCGTCCTGCTTGACCTCAAGGACCCGGCCGACCTCGTGCTCGCCGCGGAACTGGCGCGGCGAGCCGACATCATGATCGAGAACTTCAAGCCGGGCGGGCTGAGCCGGTTCCGGCTCGACTATGACAACGTGCGGGCCACTAACCCGGCTGTCATCTACGCATCCATCACCGGCTTCGGATCCGGCGGCGGCGCGCACTTGCCTGGCTATGACCTGATCGTCGAGGCCATGTCCGGCATGATGAGCCTGCAAGGCGACACGGACGGGCCGCCGTACCGTGCTGGCATCGCCGTGTTCGATGTGATGTCGGGCCTGCAGACCGCCATCGGCGTGCTGGCAGCGCTCGACCATCGCCGCCGGACCGGAGAGGGACAGCACGTCGAGGTCAATCTCATGTCCGCGGCGCTCGCCGGGATGGTCAACCAGACAGGCGCGTTCGCGTCGGCCGGAGTGATACCGCACCGGATGGGTAACTCCCACCCGAGCCTGTTCCCCTACGAGCCGCTGCCGACCGGGGATGGCGACCTCGTCATTGCCGCCGGGAACGACACCCAGTTTCGCAACCTGTGCGCGGTCATCGGCGCACCCGAGCTGGCGTCTGACGAGCGGTTCGCCGCCAACTCGGGGCGCACGGCAAACCGCGACGAACTGCGGCCGTTGCTGGTTGAGCGGCTCAAGGCGCGCCCGGCCGGCGAGTGGTTCGACCTGCTCATCGCCGCCGGCGTGCCGTGCGGTCCGATCAACAGCGTGGCCGGCGGGGTGGAGTTCGCTGAGCGCATCGGCCTTGACCCGATCGTCGCGGCGGGCAACGGCGAGACCGCGGTACCGGGCATCAGGAACCCGCTGACTTTCTCGGCCACCCGGCCGCGCTATGACCTGCCGCCGCCCGCGCTGGACGAGCATGGCGAGCAAGTCCGGGCCTGGCTGGCCGACCCAGCGGCCACGCTGCCGTCACCCGGCTGACCGCCGAGCTCATCCGGCCGATGCCGCAGCGCGCTCAGCGATCTTGAGCAACCGCGCGATCTCGGCTGGCCGGGTGTTGACCTCGGCGATCCGCACCCGCGCCGCGCTGGCGACGTGCGGCCACGGGCTGTCGCCCACGGCGGCCAGAAAGCGGTGCACATACGCCGCCCGCGGCCACCAGATCACCAGACGTAGCCACGGCGGTAGCAGGTCCGTGTCCGACGTCATCAGGATCAGGTAGCTCATCGCGACGTCCGCGCCTGGCGCGCCGACCCGGGCGCCCGCCCAGTCGATGACGACCGGGCCGCGCTGAGTCAGCATCACATTGGCTGGATGAAGACCCAGGTGCAGCACCGCGGTTCCGCCGCCGAGCGCGGTGCCGTCCGCGCCCACCGCCACGGGCAGGCCAGGCGGCGCGCTGATCCGATGCAGCCGGTCGTGCAACTCCGCCAGGGTGCGCGCGTGCTGCGGGATGAGCCACGGCCGGCGACCGAGATCGGCCAGCATGTCTGGCCCGTGCAGCCGCTCCATCACCAGGTCCGGGCCGGCTGCGTCGTACACGTGCGGAACCGGATATCCCGCCGCGGCCAGATAGCGCATGAGTTCCGCCTCCGCCGTCGCGTCGATGGCAAAGCGATAGCGACGCAACACCCGGTCCCGGCTAAGGGCGAACACATCGGCCGTCCGGCCCGTGCCAAGCAGCGGACCCGGTGCCCCTGCGGACCACATGACCGAACGGTAGTGCAGAACGCGGGTGCAACCGAGCCGACCTGCCGCCCCTGAGCCAGCCGCGGCCGAGCCAGCCGCACCTGAGCCAGCGCCTCTATCCGGGCCGCTGGGCGTTCTCGCCGCGATTGCCGGTTCGAGGCGAGCTGCGCCAGTAAGGTCGGATTCATGCCGTTACCGGGCCTGGTCGACTACGACACGCTCCTGATCGCGCCGGCGCTGGTGGTACGCGGCGGCGCCGTGCGGCCGGTGGCGGACGAGCTGCTCGCCGCTGCGAACGACCCGGACCAGCTGGTCGATATCGATCCCACGGTGGTCCCGGTACGCGCCGCCGACCCGCTGTCCCTCGACGACGACCCTGCGTCGCTCGGCGCCGCGGTGGCGATCCTGCGCGACGCCGTAGCGCAGGCGCTGCCCGCGGAGTTCGGACTCGCCAGGCCGGACGGCTTCGAAGGACGCCTGGTGTGGTGGCCGGAGCCGGAATACGTCAGGCTTAAACGCCAGCTGCCCGAGCTGGCGGCGCTCCTGGGCGATCCATGGCGAGGACATACCGCCCTGTGCAAGCGGCCATGACCGGCACCGCGGACCCGCCCACGAGTGCCGCGCCCTCGGCGGCCAGCGGCGCCCGACCGCACTCGCTGGTCGCGGCCGAGTTCAGTCA
>JASHOE010000087.1 GCA_030041275.1 Streptosporangiaceae bacterium | reverse complement strand
GCATAGATCAGCGAGCTCAGAACGGGCTGGTTGAGTGCTCACGAGCTTCAATCCCCCCACCCGTGCCGACCCGCGCGACTCTCCCTGCCGCGAGCTGTCGGCACGGCCCCATTGTTCAGGCTGCACCACGAAACTTCTATGAGCGCTTCTGCCTATCTTTCGTGGGCTACCCGGCGCCGCCATTGCAAGCGACCAGGTGGCCCGCTCGCCTCGTCGGCCCGAGGTATTTCCGCACCAGCTCCTCTATCTCATCGTGCGGAATCCGCGGCGGCCCTGGGCTCGGCGGGACGGCTCGCCCCTCGGCGTGATGCCCGACAAGGACCAGAGCGCCGCCCGGTTCCACCATGTCGTACACCGCCTCGGCTACCCGAACCTCGTCGGTCCAGTAGAACGACTGGCCGAAGGTGACCAGCCGGTACGGCCCCGGCGCCACGGCGGGAAGGTCCTCGGCAACGGCCTGGATCCAGGTGATGTTCGCGATGTCCCGCTCCCGGGCGGCCTGGCGACCCTCGGCGAGCATCGCGGGATCGGGGTCAAGACCGACGGCACCCTCGAACATGTTCGCCAGCCGCACCGTGAGAACCCCGGGACCGCACCCGGCGTCCAGGAGCCTTCCGCTGCCATCCAGGCCGAGTTCCTCAGCGAGGACAGCCTCGAGCTGGGGCGAGTACGCGGGTCTCCCATATCGGTAGTGGATAGCGGCGCCGGCATAGAAGGAAGGGTCGTATCGCACCACAGAACGTTACCGAGCGTCCTGCCTCGCGGCTGCCGAGCTGGAACGGTCCCGTAGCCACGACCCACATGGTCAGGGGTCCCGAGGCGGAAGGCGTCCTGATCGTTGTCCGGCGGCTGCGCTCAGCGGCTTGTCGTCCGGTAGACGCGATAGGCCCAGGCGGCGTTTGCCACCGCGCCTGCCAGCGTCACCAGCGACCAGCCCCAGTAGCCATAGGCCAGCAGGATGCCGGTGAGGGCCAGCAGCCAGAGCGTGACCAGCACCCGGATGGTGATAACGCCGCGCGGATGCCTGCGATCGAAGCTCGTTGGCACGTTCATGATGATCTCCTCTGCCACACGAATAACACCAGCGGGTGCGTGCGTATGCCAGCGGAGCGACCCCTCGACGCGCGGGCACCGGACTCGCGTCCGGTCTTCCGAGCGGTCGCGGGTGAAGGACGCCACGCCGCGGGCGGGTGAGCGCGGGTTAACTTGAGGGCGGGAACGCGGCCGTTCGGAAAAGGGGACGACGTGACGCTGCGGGCGGTGGTTGTCGGTGGCGGCCTCGGCGGGATGGCAGCAGCGGTCGCGTTAGCGCACGCCGGCATCGAGGTCGAGGTGCACGAGCAGGCGCAGCAACTGACCGAGGTTGGCGCGGGCGTGTCGCTGGCGCCGAACGGGCTGCGGATGCTGGAGCGGCTCGGGGTTGGCCAGGCGGTCGAGCGGGTGGGCGTCCGCTACATGTCCAATCGGCTCCTGCTGTCCGACGGGCAGCCCGCGAGCCATGAACCCCATCACTTCAGCCAGCCCGGAACGAACGTCGGGATCCACCGGGCCGACCTGCTCGCGCTGCTGGCCGCGCAGCTGCCAGCAGCCCTCGTGCGGACCGGCCACCGGTGCACGGCTTTCAGCCAGGACACAGGCACGGCGACGGTCGGCTTCGCCGACGGGACCACGGCCACGGCAGACGTGGTGATCGGGGCGGACGGCATCCACTCCGTGCTCCAGGGGTTCGTGGTGCCCGCAGCGAAGCCCGTGTTCTCGGGCGTCGCCGCCTATCGGGGCCTCGTGCCGCGCATCGATGGCTACCGGGCCGACGCGATCCAGATGTGGATGGGCGAGAACAAGCACTTTCTCGTGTTCCCGGTGCGGTCCGGGCAGCTGCTGAACTACGTGGGCTTCGTTCCGTCAGAAACCTCCGTCCGTGAGTCGTGGTCGGCTCGCGGCGACACAGCGGCGCTGGCCGCCCACTTTGCGGGCTGGGACCCGGTCATCGGGCGGGTCATCGCGGCGATCAGCGGGCCAGGCGGCAGCGGGTTCCAGTGGGGGATGTACGACCGCGCGCCGCTGCCGAAGTGGAGCAGCGGCCGGCTGACGTTGCTCGGCGACGCGGCGCACCCGATGCTCCCGCACCTGGGCCAGGGCGTGAACCAGGCGCTGGAGGACGCGGTGGCACTGGCCACGCTGCTCGGCGCCTGCGCGAGTTCAGCTGACGTGCCGTCGGGGCTGGCCGCCTACGAGCGGTTGCGGTGGGATCGGACCGCGCGCGTCCAGCTCGGCTCGAGGCGGCAGGGTGCCGGTTACGACAGCTCCGGCCGCCAGCTGGTCGACCGCCGGTGGATCTACGAGTACGACGCGTGGGCCGAAGCCGTGGCGCTCACGTGACGACGGGGCCCGCGTCGGCCAGAACAGCTTGCCAGGACGACAACGGCCGTTAGGACGTCATGTCTCCGAAGCTCAGCGCAGGACCCGGCTGCCCGGTCGGCTATGCCGCCGGGATGCCGGCCTCGGTCGTGAGCAGCACCGCGCTGTCCGGGGGGACGGTCACGCTGAGGTCCGACCCGGGCTTCCCGCTCGCTGAGGAGATCTTCCGGCTGGGAACGGGGAAGCCGGTGGCAGTCACGCTCCGGCCCGACGAGGTATAGGCGTACTCGCTGAAGGTTCCGCCGCGCCAGCCCGGCATCGCCAGCGTGAGCGTCTCGGCGTTGCTCGTGCGGTTGACGATCGCGAACGTCCAGCCGGATGGCCCGGTGCCGGCCGGGATGCGGGCGGCGGCGATGCGCACTCCGGCGGGTTCCGGCATGGCGTAGATAGTCGCGCCCGGCGGGAAGTAGCGACACAGGAGCGACCAGGCGTAAAACCAGGGCCGTAGCGCCGTGCCGCCGTCGTTCCCGCTGATGTTCCACATGCCGCAGTTCTTGCCGCTGTCAAAACCGTCCAGGCACCAGGCCATGGCCCCGGCCGCGCCTGACCGGAGCACCTGGACCGCGTAGTCGAACATGTCGAGCCCGTAGGCATAGCTGGCGATTGGCGGGTCGGGCTTGTAGTCAGGGTTGCTGACGCCCATCTCGCTGATGTACACCGGCGGATGCTGCAGGTCTGCGCCGTCGACACCGGAGACCACCCGGGCGTAGGCGGATTCCACGTCGTCGCTGAGGATCTGCTGCTCGGTCGGGTAGTAGTGGTCCTCGTACGCCTCGAACGTGCCAGCCTCGTCTCGCGCGGCGTGCAGGTCCGCGGAGGTGCCGGAGCAGCCCGTGTCGGGGCCGACCAGCGCCGTGGACAGGCCGGCGGTCGCAAACGCGGTCCGCAGGTTGCTCGTGGCCGTCTGCCACGCCTTCCAGCCGAAGCCAGCGGGCGGGTGCATGTACTTGCAGTCCCACTCGTTGAGCCCGGCGTACCCGTAGATGTTGCGGTAGCCGTCGACCTTGACGAGCCGC
This sequence comes from Streptosporangiaceae bacterium, assembly GCA_030041275.1. Lineage (GTDB taxonomy): Bacteria > Actinomycetota > Actinomycetes > Streptosporangiales > Streptosporangiaceae > JAJYUU01. Next base: position 754 of record JASHOE010000087.1, on the reverse strand, counting down.
TGCATGAGTGCCGCCTGCACGTCCGCCCAGGCCATCGAGGTGTAAACCGTCGGACTGTCCGGCGGTCCCTTGACGACGTCGTGCCACATCCCGATCTGCACGCGCAGCCCGCTGGCGCTGTACCAGGACAACACCAGGTAGAGGTTGCGCATCTGCCAGGAGTTCCAGTCGAAGGTGGTGAGGTTTCCGCTCGGGTTGAACCAGCCCAGGTAGACGTTGATCCGGGTGAGCCCGGGCCGCAGGAACGCCAGCCGCAGGGTTGTGAGCGCCCAGGCGGAGCTCGTCCACGGGATGTCCGCGCCCGCCCGGTTGCGATCTTGCGGGTACTCGTTGACGCCGAAGCCGAGCCAGGCCTGGCCCGTTGGAGCTCTGCCGACGCTGGTGAACGTCGATGGCAGGATGATCGCCCGGATGCCCAGCACGAGGGCAATGACCAGTACCACCACGCAGGCGCCGGCCAGCAGGCGGCCACGGGCGCTCCGGCGGCGCCGCATCGGGCGTATGTCTCTGTGGATGTTCGGTCGATCCTTTTAAGGGGCGCCGCGGAGGGGCGTCGGCGATCAGCTGACTTGGCACAGAACGTAGCTGATGAGCAGGGGAAACGCACCCAAAAGCCGCGGAAGGCGCAGCGGGTGAATTGGCGTGGCGGGTCGTCGCCCGCAGGGAGCGGCAGCCCTGCCGGCGACGGACGGCTGAGTGTCAGGCCGCCCCGTTCCGTACTGCGAGCGACGGGCGGCTGAGCGTCAGGCCGACC
>JASHOE010000086.1 GCA_030041275.1 Streptosporangiaceae bacterium | reverse complement strand
GGCCAGCCGGACTGCCGCATCGCCTGCATCGCCACCGAACGCCCGGTCCACCAGCCAGCCGTTCGCAATCCCCAGCTCGCCCGGCCCCGGCGGCGCGAGCCCGAAGGCCACCTTCCGCGCGGCCGGACCGCGCCCGGCAAGTCCGGGCAGCGCCGGAGTGCGCGCGACGGCCGCGTCAGCCATCGCCACCGTGCGCGGATCGTCGGCGTTGCACACCGCGATGCTGCCGGGCGCGAAAATCCTGGCCTTCGCCTCGGCGTAGGACTCGATGTCGTCATGCCAGTCGAGGTGGTGCGCGGCCAGATTGAGCACGGCGGCTGCCAGCGGCGCGATGGTGGCGCTCCAGTACAGCTGAAAGCTGGAAAGCTCGACGGCGACGACCGGGTAGGGCTCCGGATCGGTCACCACAGCCAGGATCGGGACGCCGACGTTCCCAGCCGCCACGGTGCGGTGTCCGGCGGCACCGAGCATGGCGGCGAGCATCCTCACGGTGGTGGTCTTGCCGTTGGTCCCGGTCACCGCGAGCCACTGCTGACGCCCGCCATCGGCCAGCGTCGGGCGCAGCCGCCAGGCCAGCTCGATGTCGCCGATCACCTCGGTGCCACCGGCAACGGCGGCCGCAAGCACTGGCGTGTCCGGACGCAGGCCAGGCGACGTCACCACGAGGCCGACGTCCGCAGGCAGCCGTGCTTCCGGGCCGAGCACGGCTGGCCCCAGGCGGACGTGCACGCCGCCTCGGCCGAGCCGCTCGGCCAGCTCGGCTCGCTCGGCGTCATCGCGCGAGTCGAGCGCGGTCACGGTCACGCCCCGGCCGGCCAGCACCGCGGCGACCGACTGACCCGTGATACCGAGCCCGACGACGACGACGTGCTGGCCGTCCAGCCCGACCAGCTCATCCTCGTCGCGGACCTGGCTCATCGAATCAGGTGACCAGCCATTCGGCGTAGAAGATGCCCAGCCCGAGCGCGATGCACAGCCCGCAGATCAGCCAGAACCTGATCACGATCGTGGTCTCCGCCCAGCCGAGCATCTCGAAGTGATGATGCAGTGGGCTCATCTTGAAGACGCGTATTCCGCGGCCGGTACTGAGCTTCGTCATCTTGAAGACGCTGACCTGCACGATCACCGACAGCGTGATGATCGTGAACAGCCCGCCAAGGATGAACAGCAGCAGCTGCGTCTTGGTGCACACGGCCAGTCCGGCGACCACGCCGCCGAGGGCGAGCGAGCCGGTGTCACCCATGATGATCTTGGCGGGTGGCGCGTTCCACCAGATAAAGCCGAAGCACGCGCCGAGCACCGCCGCCGCGACCACGGCGAGGTCGAGCGGATCCCTGATCTGATAACACTGCCGGGCGAGGAAGGTGGTGCAGTCGTTGCGCTCCTGCCAGATGCCGATGAGTACGTAGGCGGCGAGCACTAGCACGGTCGCGCCGGTAGCCAAGCCGTCGAGCCCGTCGGTGAGATTCACCGCGTTCGAGAACCCGGCGGTCATGAGAACGATCCAGATGACGAACGGCACCGTGCCGAGCGCCGGGCCGAAGTCGCGCAGGAATGACAGGTGCGCGTCGGCGGGCGTCAGGTCATAGCCGTCGGGGTGCTGCAGGACCTCGAGGGCGAACACCGCGCTCACGACGATCTGGCCGGCCAGCTTCGCCCCGCTGCGCAGGCCTACGCTCGTCTCTCGGTAGATCTTGATGAAGTCGTCGATGAACCCGACCAGGCCGAGCCCGACCATGAGGAAGAGCACCAGCAGCCCGGAGGCGCTCATCGGCTCGTGCGTGGTGACGTTGCCCACCACATAGCCGACGACCGAGGCCACCACGATGACCGTGCCGCCCATGGTGGGGGTGCCGCGCTTGGACTCGTGTGTCTTCGGCCCGTCGACCCTGATGGGCTGGCCGTAGCCCTGCCGGCGCAGCACCGCGATCACCAGGGGGGTGCCGAACAGCGCCAGCAGCAACGAGACCGCCCCAGTGACGAGAATCGTCTTCACCTGGCCGGCCCCGCCTCGCCGTCGAGGGGCTGCTCACCGGTGAGCGCGAGCGCGACCCGCTCGAGATGGATCGAGTGGGACGCCTTCACCAGCACCACGTCGCCGTCGCGCAGCCGCTCCCGCAGCGTGCCGACCGCCGCGACGGCGTCCGGCACATAGGACAGCTCGCCCTGCCAACCCCGCACGCCCCTGGCACCAGCCAGCATCGGCGTGGCGTCCTCGCCCACGACGATGAGGCCAGCAAGGCCGGCCGCGGCCGCCTGCTCGCCGATCTGCTCATGCAGGCGGTCGGCGTCCTCGCCAAGCTCCGTCATGTGACCAAGGACGGCGTAGCCCCGGCCGCCGCGGGCCATGCCAGCCAGCGCTGAGATCGCCGCGCGGACCGAGTCCGGGTTCGCGTTGTAGGCGTCATTGATGACCGTGACGCCGTCCGGTAGCCGCGTCACCTCCATCCGCCACCGGCTGCGTGCCACGGCAGCGGACAGGCCCGCGGCGGTGTCGGCCACCGGCATGCCAAGCTGATCGGCCAGGGCCGCCGCGGCCAGCGCGTTGTGCACGTGATGCTCGCCGTACAGCCGCAGCTCCACCAAAGCCGACCCGGACGGCGTGACGAGGGTGAATCCTGGCCGCCCCGCGTCGTCGCAACGCACCCGTTCGGCCCGCACCTGGGCGCATTCCGAGCGGCCGAACGTCACGACCTCGGCGCGGGTTCTGGCCGCCATGGCGGCGACGCGGTGGTCGTCGGCGTTCAACACGGCCACGCCATCGGGCGGCAGAGCCGCGGGCAGCTCACCCTTGGCCGCCGCGATCGCCTCGAGGCCGCCGAATTCACCGGCGTGCGCGTGGCCGACGCACAGCACCGCGCCAAGCCGCGGCGGCGCGATCTGACACAGCTGCGTGATGTGGCCTGGCCCGCGCGCGGACAGCTCCGACACCAGGTACCTGGTCGCTGCAGTAACCCGCAGCACCGTGAGCGGATGGCCGATCTCGTTGTTGAACGAGTCGCGCGCCGCCACGGTTGGTCCGAGCGTCTCAACCAGCTGGGCGGTCAGGTCCTTCGTGGTGGTCTTGCCTGCAGACCCAGTGATGCCGACCACTGTGAGACCAGGTAGCCGGTCGACTACCGCCCTGGCCAGTTTGCCGAGGGCGGCCTGCACGTCAGGAACGACCACGGCTGGATACCCGGTCGCCCGGCTGGTCAGCGCGGCCACGGCTCCGGCCTCCGCCGCCGCAGCAGCAAACGCGTGCCCGTCGGTGCGGCTGCCGGGCAGCGCCGCGAACAGGCTGCCTGGACCGGCCTCCCTGGAGTCGATAACCACCGGTTCGGTCACGAGCGTGGATGGGTCAGGGACGTCCGCGAGCAGCGCGCCTGTTATTCGCGCTATCTCAGCTAGTGACAACGGGATCATGCGTCCGCCAGCCACTCGCCAGCCGCATCGGTCCGATCGCGCTCGATGGCTCGGTCCTGACCTAGTTCGGTCAGACGGCTCGCCAGGGCGGCCGCCGCCACCTCGCGGTCGTCAAACGGGATCACGGTTCCCGCGACATACTGGCCGTGCTCGTGGCCCTTACCGGCGATGAGGACGACGTCACCCTTGCCCGCGCCGGCGATGGCAGCCTCGATGGCGGCGGCCCGATCGGGCTGCACCACCACATCGGCGCGATCGTGCTGCGGCACTTCGACAGCGCCCGCAAACATTTCGGCCAGGATGGCCAGCGGGTCCTCAGAGCGCGGATTGTCGCTGGTCAGGATAGCCATATCGGCAAGCCTCGCCGCTGCCGATCCCATCAGCCTGCGCTTGCCCCGGTCCCGGTCTCCGCCGCAGCCGACCACGATCACCAGGTTTCCCTGGGTCACCGGGCGCATCGCGATCAGCAGGGCTTCCACCGCACCGGGCTTGTGCGCGTAGTCCACGAGCACGGTGAAGTCCTGGCCCTCGTCGACGCGCTCGAGCCGCCCGGGCGGTCCGGCGCTGGCGGCGACGCCTGCGACGGCGTCGGCCAGGCCGACGCCGGCTTCGACCAGAGCCACGATCGCGGCCAGCGCGTTGGCGACGTTGAAGTCACCGGGTAGCGCGACCGCCGCATCGGCCGCCACCCCGCCCGGGCCGATCACCCGGAACGTGGACCCGTCGGCGCCCGGCCGGATATCGGCCGCTCGCCAGTCCGCGCTCTGCCGCCCGTGCGCCGAGAACGTCGTCACCGGGATCTCCGCCTGCGCGGCCAGCTCGCGACCGTACTGATCGTCCACGCTAACCACGCCCGCCCTGGCGTATCGCGGCGTAAACAGCGCCGCCTTGGTGGCGAAGTAGTCGTCCATGCTGGCGTGGAAGTCGAGGTGGTCCTGCGACAGGTTGGTGAACACGGCGACGTCATAGTGGGTGCCCGCCACCCGGCCGAGCGCGAGCGCGTGGCTCGATACCTCCATCGCAGCGGCGCCGACCCGGTGCTGCACCATGGCCGCCAGCATCGCCTGCAGGTCGGTTGCTTCCGGGGTAGTGAGCGCGCTTTCCGCTATCTGCGCGCCAATGCGCGTCTCAACGCCGCCGATGAGCCCCGTCAGGTATCCGGCCGCTCGCAACCCGGACTCGATGAAGTAGGTCGTGGTGCTCTTCCCGGCGGTGCCGGTGACCGCGATGAGCATCAGCCGGTCGGATGGCTCGGCGTAGATCCAGGCCGAAACCTCACCCAGCCTGGACCGCGGGTCGGCGACGACGAACACTGGCAGACCGGACGCGACCGCAGCCTGGCGCCCGGCCGGATCGGTCAGCACGGCCACCGCTCCGGCGGCCGCCGCGTCCGCGCAGAACCGCGCGCCGTGCACCGTGGCACCGGGCAGCGCGGCGTACAGGTCACCGCGGCGGACGGCTCGAGAGTCGTGCGTGATGCCGGTTAGCCCTGTCCTGGCCCCGGCCCGGTGGGCGTCCGTGGCGCGCAAGCCGAGCAGCGCAGCGAGCCCGGCCAGCGGCCGGGTGCTGACGTGTTCGGGACGGAGGGCCACTGGCACGGGCAGAGGTTACCTCCCCTCACGGTGCCGTGAGTCTGATATACGGTGCCTTGGCATAGTCCGGGGCGATCTTCATCGTCTGCAGCGCGAACTTCATCACGTCATAGAAAGCCGGTCCGGCAACCTCGTCTCCGTAGTACTTGCCCCGTGGGTCCTGAATGTTCACAGCGACGACGAGCTGCGGGTTGTCGGCCGGCGCGATGCCGATGTAACTGGAACCATACTGACAGAGGCAGTTGCCGAGACTTGCGTCGGAGACCTGCGCGGTGCCCGTCTTGGCCGCCACCGAGTAGCCGGTGATGAGCCCGGCGTCTTGCCCAGCCTGCGCGTCGACCAGCGGGACCTGCTGCAGGATCGTCATCAGTTCGCTGGCAGTGCTCGCCTTGATAACTCGCCTGGTGGCCGGTCGCGGGGCTGGGGTGAACTGGCCTGCCGCGTTCGTCGTGCCCGCCACGAGGGTGGGCTGCACCCGGACTCCGCCGTTGGCGATCGTGGCGTACAGGCTGGCCATCTGGATGGCGGTGACACCGAGGCCCTGGCCAAACGAGTACTCAAACTGGTTGTCGCCCCAGTAGTTCGAGTTGCCGGGCGCCGCGAGCAGCCCCGCGCTCTCGCCCGGCAGGCCAAGCCCGCTGACCGAGCCAAGTCCGAACGCGCGCAGGTAGTCGTACTGCTGCTGCGGCGTGATGTGCTGCACCACCTGGACCATGCCGACATTGCTCGAGTTCGCGAGGATCCCCGCGATCGTGTAGTGCACGGTGGGATGCCATTCGGCATCGTGGAACGTGTACTGGCCGTCGATGGTGATCTGCGGCGGGATCGTGTACGCGCTCATCGGCGTCTGCCCGCCCTGCTCGAAGGCAGCGGCAACCGTCACGGGCTTGAGCGTGCTGCCCGGCGCGAACACGTTAGCAACGCTGATGTTGGAGGTGCTCGCCAGGTTCGACACCGATGCCGGGTTGTAGCTGGGCCACTGAGCCATCGCCAGGATCGCCCCGGTCTTGGGCTGCATGACCACGATCGAGCAGTTCAGCGCGTGCGTCTGGGCCACTCGCTGCTGGCAGACCTGGTCGGCCTCGTACTGAATGTCGGATTGGATCGTGAGCCGAAGGCCGCGGGCAGCGACGGCCGGGGTGATGTCTGTCTCGGTGTTCGGGATGGGCTCGCTGTCGATACCCTCTTCTACGTACTCGCTGCCAGGCCGGCCAGCCAGCAGCTTGTTGTACTCCTGCTCCAGCCCCTGGACGCCCGTCAGCGTGTCGTTCTGCTCGCTGGTGAAACCGACCACCGGCGCGGCCAGGTTTGCGTCCGGGTAACTAGTCGTATACGTCGGCGTCATGTCGATCCCCGGCAGCCGAAGCGCCGCGATGCGGTCGGCCATCCCCACCGATACGCCGCTGGCGAGCACCTGGTACTCCGGGCTTGACGGATGATTCAGCAAGTGCTCGATCGTGAGGGCCGACATTTTTAGCGGCCCCGCGAGCCGCTGTGCCACCCCTGGCCGAGCCGACATGGGGATCAGCCACGGATCGCCGAACACGGTGTCCGTCTGCACCGTCATTGCCAGGATCGCGCCGTCGCTTGTCGTGATCGCGCCCCGGACCGCCGGAATCGGGACGAGCGCGGGCGGGTGCTGCTCCGCCGACTGGATCTTGTAGGCGGCCGAGTCGAGGCCCTCGACCTGCACCAGCCGACCCGCGAAGATCGTCAGGACGAACACCATGCACAGCAATGCGATGCGGAGGCGCCTCGCCGGGCTGGCGCGCTGCAGCATCGGCCGAGGCAGCCGCGCTGCCCAGCCCGGTTGCCGCTGGGACGGTGAGC
>JASHOE010000003.1 GCA_030041275.1 Streptosporangiaceae bacterium | reverse complement strand
ATGCAATCCCACGTCCGCTGGTGGATCGCCGACCCCACCGGCACCCCCCACATGGTCCCCGGCGCCAACGCCACCCAGTGGTACTGGGGCCCCAACTACGACATCACCACCGCCAACCCCGGCTTCTAACCAAACCCGCCCCCAACCAAAGCGCCCCGTTCCCCCGAGCGGGGCGCTTTGCCGTGCTCGGGCGGCGCCGCGAACGTGCACCCGAGCCGGGGGCTCTCGCGCAGCAGCCAGACCAACTAGCCCTCGGCAGCTATAGGCGCGATCGTCAGATCACGGAACCACACCGTGAAGCCGTCGCCCGTCGGCGCGGCGCACATGGCGCCGGCGAGGGCCCGCTGTCCGGGCGGCAGATACGCGACGGCGGCCAGCGTCATGGCCCCCGGATCGCTCACGCCGCCGCCGACCGCGTACCGAATCTCCACCGAGTCACCACGCCGGGCGAGCAGGAGGGCTACCTCGGTGCAATCCTCGGGCAGGTCGGCGATCGCCCAGCTGGAGTACTCGAGCGTGACGACGGTACTGAAGCGCCCGCGGCCGTCCACGAACTCGACACCAGTCTTGATCCAGTGCCGGTCGTCGAGCCTGATCATCGCGCCAGCCTGGTCATACTGAGCGGCGTACGCACCGCTGACCACGACGCTGAGGTCGAATTCGCCGGTCATGTCGGCCCCGAACAGGTGTCCGCTGTCGGTTACGTAGCCGTAATGCGTCTGCCGCCAGAAGTCGGTTCCCGCTTCCGCCGTCACGGTGAGGACGTCACTACCAGCCGACCACTGCCTCGGCTCATTGAACCAGCGCATCGCGAGCTGAGCGGTCGCTAGTTTTGCTGACCCGGCACGGGCGTCCAGGTGACCGTCACGGTCCAGCTCGTGGAGGTGTCACTGCTCCACTGCGGCCCGATCAGCGTGAGGTACTCGGTCACCACGTATCCCTGCCTCGCCCAGCAGCTTCCCTCGGGCCCGATGATGCGATCACACCGCGGCGTTGCCGTGATGCCACCGTGCTCGGAACCGAAGGTAGCGGAGTCGATGACCTTGTACTGATTGGGCCCCGGCCGGTGTTTATGGCCCGTGCACGCCACCGCCGGGTTGGCTCCGGAATTGCACAGGTTCCAGCCGGTCAGGCCGTCGGCGGGCTGCGCGGCAGAGCCGCTGACATCGATGTCGGAACCGATGCCGGTGTTCGTGATCTCAATTGCGGAATTCACCACGCAGGTTCCGTTCGGGAAGCCCATCTTGTACCGCTGCGACCTTGTGCTAACCCCGCCGTCGCCACCTTTGCAATTCACGAAGGCTGCATGACTGGGCGAGATGGTGACCGATCTGATCGTCGGGACCGTGGTCAGGGAGACGGAGATGCTCCCTGATCGGCCGACTGCCTGCTGCGGTGCCGCGACAACGCCGCAGCCGGTCACACCCGCCAGCAACAGCAGTGCGGGCGCGAAGCGGAAGCTACGCCGCATCGTCGCGCCTCCCGCCAGCTCCCGCACGCACTGGACCGCGCTCGACCCGGATCCTGATTCCGGTCCGGCGGACCACAACCATCGCCGCGGCGGCCACGATGACCGCCGCCACGTAGGGGAGTAGCCAACCGGGCACATTGGCCCACCCGCTCGCCACCACGCCGGGGACCACGGTGAACTCCAAGCTGGTGGCCGCGGCGACGCCGAGGTTGGCGCCACCCGTTGCGAGCGGCGCCGTGCCCTTCGCAACGACGTCGCTGAAGTAGCGGCCGGGCCGGGCGTTGGCCGGGACAGTCAGCGACAGTGGAATTCGGGCTGATTGCTCGTGGGCGAGCCGCACCGGAGCTGACGATGCGGAGATCCAGGCGGGCGGAACCGTCCGACCCGTACCGGGGGAGATGCGCTCGATGGCGATCGCGACGGACTCCGGCTGCGTCCCGGTGTTGACCACGAAAACGGGGGGCAGCGCGTACCGGCCGCCCGCATGCGCCACGCCGCTCAACCGCACCGGTCCGGTCTGGACGCCAACGCCGACGCTGGCGTAAGTCGCGGCCGGCCACACCGCCACCAGCAATGCGGCGATCGGCAGTGACAGCAACAGCCGCAGATGCATGACCTGATCCCCGGACTCCCCAGCGAACTGCCGTGCTCGATGTGCTCGTAGCCGTGGCTGGCAACGGGCGACGTGAATGGACATCTCGCCATGCGCACTTTCGAATCTAACTGATCATGACAACTCGTCAAGGATGATCAGCAAGCTCACGTCGCCCGCGGAACACCAAGTCGACGGCAATTCGCCTGATATCTGGCTAGCGTGAGGCGGGTGGCAAGACACACCGCGCAGCGGAGCGACCGAGGCTGGTCGCGACGTACCGTGCTGCTCGCGAGCAGCGCCGGCCTGATCGCTGTCGCGGCACTGGTAGCCGCGTACCTGCTCAGCGCCGGACCGGATCGCGGCCTGGCGGCGACCAGGCTGTTCCACGGGTCAGCTACCTGCAGCCGTGGGCCGGCCGTCAGGTGCTCTGCACAGCCTCTGGTACCCACGTCGTCCTTGCCGTCGAGGCGATCATCAGTGCCCCCGACGCCGGTGCCTTCGTCGGTAAGCCCGCTGCCATCAGTATCCGCGCCCCCACCGCCTGCGCTTGCCAGCCCGCAACCGGGCATCAGCGCGGCGGCAGCCGCCGTGCTCGCTGTCATCAATCAGGCGAGGGCAGCGGCTGATCTGCCGGCCTATTCACTCCTCGGCGGGCTGGAGACAAGTTCCGCAGTGCACAACCAACTCATGGCTGACGGCTGCGGCTTGTCGCACCAGTGCCCAGGCGAGCCGTCGCTCGGTGATCGGGAGACCGCCGCCGGAGTGCAGTGGACCGCGGCCGGGGAGAATATCGGCGAGGGCGGCCCGGTCGTCGATACCACGGCGGCGATCACACAGATGGCGGTCACGCTGACGAATCACATGCTGGCCGAGCAGCCACCCAACGACGGGCACCGGCTCAACATCCTCAGTTCGGCGTTCACGCACATCGGGATCGCCGTCTACCGCGACAGCCAGGGCACTGTGTGGATAACGCAGGATTTCTCTAACTGACGCCGCGTGTCTACCCAGGGTCGCGCCGCTCAGCGAGCGCGGCTTGACGTGCTCGCCGGCGGACCCGCTAGCCCTCCAGCGCCGTTCGCATGGGCCGGAACTTCGTCTCGGTCTCGGCGAGTTCCTCTTCAGGTTGCGACCCGGCCACAATGCCGTTGCCCGCGAAAAGCCGGGCCGCTCGGCCGTCGATCTCGGCGCACCGCAGGGCGATGCCCCACTCGCCGTTGCCACGCGCGTCCACCCACCCGACGGGGCCGGAGTAGCGACCCCGGTCCATCCCCTCGAGATCTCTGATGACTTCCAGCGCTGTCTCCGTGGGCGTGCCGCAGATCGCAGCCGTCGGGTGCAGCGACGCCGCGAGCGCCAGTGCTGACGTCTCGCGCGCGAGCACGCCGCTGACCGAGGTCGCCAGGTGCTGGTAGTCGGCCATCTGCAACAGGTACGGAGCGTCGTCCACAGTCAGCTCGGAGCACAGCGGCGTGAGCAGCTGCCGTACCGACTCCACGGAGTAACTGTGCTCCTCAGCGTTCTTGGCCGAGCTCAGCAGCGCGGCCGATAGCGCCGCGTCATCCGCCTCCGAACCGCCGCGTGCCATGGTGCCGGCCAGCACGAGGGACGACACCCGGCTGCCCTCGCGGCTGATCAGTAGCTCCGGGGTAGCGCCGATGAGGCCGGCGCACGCAAAGGTGTAGCAGCCAGGGAATCTCGCGGCCAGGCGCGCCAGCAGGACCCTCGTGTCGAGGCCTCCGGAAGACTGCGCGCGCAGATCGCGGGCTAGCACGACTTTGCGCAGCTCGCCGGCGCCGATCCTGGCGACTGCGGCGGCAACCGCCTGCTCCCACTCGGGTGCGGTCAGGCTGCCGTCGCTCCAGCGCAGCGCCGATGGGCTGACCCAGCGGGCCGGCTGGCCGTCCGGCTGCGCCGCGGCAGTCGTGATAGTCGTGCGCCAGGCAGTCCCGGACCGGCGGCCGAGGATCACCGCCGGCACGATCAGCACCGACCCGTCCGACGCCGGATCGAAGGTAAAGCTGCCGAAGGCCACGGGTCCCGTGCCCGGCGCCGCTACCTCGTCCGCGACTTCAGCAGCGTCAAACAGCTCGGCCAGCCATTTCTCGGCGGCGGCGAAGCGATCGACCCCGGCCGGCAGCGTCAGCCGGGCTGCCTCGCCCCAGCCGACCAGCCCTTCGCCATGGTGAATCCACGCCGACGCCGCCGGGTTCGGCAGCTGATGCACGAGGTCACCCGGATCCGTCACCTGGGTCGTGGTGACGACCACCGGGGCGTCGCCACCAGTCAGACCGTCTGGCATGCCCGTCCTAGGCTGGCGCGCGCTGTTCTCACGCCATCCAACTGTACGGGTGCAGCTCGGCCCGCCTGAGCGAGGGGATGGCGGGTAACACCGAGATGGCCAGCAAGTAGCCAAGCCAGGCCAGGAGCACGCCGGCGACCAGGCTGCCGACTACGTTGAGGCCGGCCTCGCCGAAAGACCCGTCCTCCAGTAGCCGCAGCGTCTCATAGCTGAACGTCGAGAACGTCGTGAGCCCACCGCAGAGGCCGGTGCCAAGCAGCGCGAACGCAGCCGGGGGGAGGCCCAGGTGCCGTTGCGCGCCCAGCAGGAACCCGATCACCGCGCAACCGGCCATGTTGACGGCGAACGTGCCCCAGGGAAACACCGTGTCGTGCCGTGCCTGGATCGCACGGTCGACCAGGTACCGAGTCGGCGCTCCCATCATGCCGCCCGCGAGCACTGCCAGGATGATCACGTCCGGCCGCCGCCAGCTTCACCCGCGGTGTAGGTGTGCACGTGCACGTCGTCGATGATGACGAGGCCGCCGGTGACGAGCTCGGCCACCTCGTCCAGGAACTGCTCGGTCCGCTCAGCGGTGTCCACGATCACGATCGCCAGTGGGAGGTCCTCGCTCAGTGACAGCAGCCTGCTGGTATGGATCCGCGACGCTGCCCCGAATCCCTCGATGCCGCGGAACACGCTCGCGCCCGCCAGCCCGCGCTGGTGCGCGCGGTGCACGATCTCCGCGTACAGCGGCTTGTGATGGTAACGGTCGGACTCGCCTATGAAGATCGTGATCCGCCTGGCCGGTCCCTGCAGCCTCACTCGGCACCTCCGGCTCGGCGCTCCCTCAGCCGCGCGGGCAACCGGGCGGCATGTACGCCACACCATACGGCCACGAGCGCCGCGACGATGCTGCTGAGCGCATACGCAGCGGCCAGCGCCGTCCCGCCGCCAGTCAGCAGCGTCATGACTCCGCCCGCGTACGTGGAGAACGTGGTGTACCCGCCGGTCAGTCCCACGGCGAGAAATGGGCGGAAGAACCGCCGCGGCGGCCAGATCTCCAGCAGGTAGACCATGAGCGCGCCAAGCAGGAAGCTGCCCGATACGTTCACCGCGAAGATCGCCCAGGGGAACCCGTGTCCAGCCGGGAACGCCGCCGACAGCAGGTACCGCGCCACAGTGCCCAGCGCGCCCCCGACGGCGATCGCCGCGACGTCGGCCGCACCGGGGCCCGACGCAGTGTGCGGACCGCGGGTGGTCCGGCTGGTGACCGTCTCGGCCTGCGCGTCCGGCACCCGGCCTCCTGTCTGCTCGTTCCCCGACCGGCGATTAGGGGTAGGCGTCGGCCTCTCTCGAATATGTGTTTGATATGTGCTCGCTAGTGTGCTAGGCTCTCGCACATGCGGTGGGACGGCCTGCGGTCCGACGAGGACCGGCCTGCGGGCGCTCCGGCTCCGCGGGCGGTGCCTCTGTTCGGCCTGGACGCGATCACCACCACCATCGATACGCCGGAATTCCGCGGTATTACCTTCCACGAGGTACGCGCGAAGTCGATCATCAACCGCGTCCCTGATGCGTCACGGATGCCCTTTCGCTGGACCATTAATCCCTATCGGGGATGTAGTCATTCCTGTGTTTACTGCTTCGCCCGGAATACTCATAAATATCTAGATATGGACGTTGGCCAGGACTTTAATAGCCAGATCGTCGTCAAGGTCAATGCGCCCGAGTTGACGCGGCGCGACCTCGCGGCACCGCGGTGGCGCAACGAGCACGTTGCTATGGGCACCAACGTCGACTGCTACCAGCGGGCCGAGGGCAGGTACCGGCTGATGCCCGGCATCATCGGCGCACTCAAAGACGCAGCCAACCCTTTTTCGATTCTCACCAAGGGCACGCTGATCCTGCGCGACCTCGACCTGCTCTGCGAGGCCGCCGACGTGACAGATGTCGGGCTCAATGTATCGGTGGGTTTTGTCGACAAAGCGATTTCGCGGTCCGTCGAGCCTGGCACGCCTGGCCCTGAGCGACGGCTTGAGGTCTGCGCAGCGATGACCGCGCGCGGCCTGTCCTGCGGTGTCCTCATGGGGCCGGTGCTGCCTTTCCTTACGGACTCACCGGACCAGCTTGAAGCCACCGTGCGGCTCGCCGCCGAGGCCGGCGCTGCGCACGTCACCGCCATCGTGCTGCACCTGCGGCCCGGCGCCAGGCAGTGGTTCATGCAGTGGCTCGCCGAGACGCACCCCGAGCTTGTTGAGCCTTACCGTCAGTTCTACGGCTGCGGTGCCTATGCTCCGAAGCACTACCAGCACCAGATCTCCGAGTGCGTCGCTGATCTCGCTGCGCGCTACCGCGTTGGCCGCGCTGCCCCGTACCGCGCGCGCCGGATCGCGCCGCCGACCGACAGGGCCATTACCGACCCGCCCGTGCAGCTCTCGCTCTTGTGAAAAGATCGATCAGGTGTTCGATGAGAACTCAGCACGAAATGGCACTGCCGCAGCGATGCCTCTTGCCGACTGCAAAGCGCTGGTCAAGAATCAGTAGGGAGGGGCCGGCTCGTTAAGAGCGGCCCGTGACTTACGGTGAACCGGCCGGAGGTGGCGCTGTGGCCTTGTCAATGGAAGAGCAGCGCATCCTGGACGAGATGGAGCGCAAGCTCGCAACGGATGATCCGCGTCTCGCGTCGCGGTTTAACAAGTTCGGCCAACAGCGACTGCCTGGTGCGTTCACGTCAGGGCGCGCCCGCACCATTAGCTGCCTGGTCGCGCTTGCGCTGATCGCCGCAGTCACGATCATGATGTTCGTGCTGAGCCCCTACGGGCGCCATTCTGCTCCGCCGCAGCCGAAAGCCACCGCAGGATCAGTAGCCAACCCAGGCTCACCGCCAGCCGATCACTAGCCGGGCTCGTCCGCGCCTCAAGACTCGCGCCACATCTGGAGCAGGTATTGCTCCATCCCTTCGAGGTCTTTGCGCGCCTGCTGGAACTCGTCACTGAGCGGGTCAGGGAAACGCTGGTAGAGCTCGGAGTAACTCGTCACGGCGGCGGTCCGGTTCCTGGTGTAGAGCCGCACACCGTAATCACCGACGCCGCCGGACAGCCGCAGCGCGTCAACAGCCCGACCTGCGGGGCCCATATCGATGCTCAGCCCGCCGCGCAGGTAGAGCACGCACTTGGCCTCGTCTTCATAACCGTCACTGAACGGCGGGGGAGCGGCGTCCCACTCCTCGACGGTGAGCTGCACGCCGAGATGCTCCTGGGCGCAGGCCACGATCATCTGGTCCCGGCTGGTGCTGATGAGCGCGTCGACCGGGAGGGCCGGTCCGGCCGGCCCGGCTGGCGCTGCCCCCGGATCGTGGATCCGGAACATCAGCCGATCCGGGAAGATCGGGACCTCTAGCCGAAGCAACCTGCGGCTCACGTTGCCCCCCTCTGAGCAAACTGGGCAGGTGCCTGCCGAGGATCTCCTGCCTACAGGATGCTCCGAAGTCGCTGCACGTGCGTAGTCAATTCATCAGAAAGACGCCCATCGGCGCGACATATCGCAGCGGAAGTCGCCTCGGATAGGCTCGCTCCGTGGCATCGGTTGCTCCCGCCATCACGCACCGTCATGTGCAGGCCGGGTCGCTCAGCATGCACATTGCCGAGGCCGGTGCCGGGCCGCTGGTACTGCTGCTGCACGGCTTCCCGGAGAGCTGGTACTCCTGGCGGCATCAGCTGACCGCGCTGGCAGCGGCCGGCTATCACGTGGTCGCTCCCGACCAGCGCGGCTACTGTCAGACCGACGCGCCCGCCAACGTGTGGGACTACACGATGCTGCACCTCACGGGCGACGTCATCGCGCTCATGGATGCGCTCGGCGCAGACGACGCCGTGGTCGCGGGCCACGACTGGGGAGCGCCGGTCGCCTGGCATACTGCGCTGTTCCGGCCAGACCGCATCCGCGGCGTCGTCGGGCTGAGTGTGGCGTACCGGCCGCGTGGCAGCGCACCGCCCATCGCCACGTTCCGTCGCTACCTGGGCGACGGGTTCTACATCGTCTACTTCCAGGAACCTGGCGTGGCCGACGCGGAACTGAGCCGCGATCCGGCTTCCACGTTCCGTAAGCTGTTGTCCGCGTTGTCGGGCGACGGCGCGCGCATGAACAGTATCGAGCCCGGGCAGGGGCTCCTCGACATGGCACCCGATCCGGCCCCGTTGCCCGCCTGGCTCACCGAGCAGGACATCGACGCGTTCGTCTTCCAGTACGCGCAGGCAGGATTCACCGGGCCGCTGAACTGGTATCGCAACCTTGACCGCAACTGGGAGCTGACCGCGGCCTGGCGGCATGCCAGGATCCACACGCCGGCGCTGTTCATCGCTGGAGACCACGACCCCGTGCTGCGTTACATCAGCGCCGCGGGTCTGGACGAATTCGTGCCTGGTCTAACCCGGTCTGTCATGCTCCCTGGCTGCGGCCACTGGATCCAGCAGGAGAGCCCGGCCGAGGTTACCGGAGCATTGCTGGAGTTCCTGGTCGGTCTTCGCTAGCGGGCGAACACGCCGGCGGGCGGAATCGGCGACAGCTCCGCCTGGGCGTCGGTGATCGGGTGCGCGCCCGCAGTGAACCGGTCCAGGTCGTCGCCGTGCAGGAGTCGGGCCGGGAACGGGTCGGCGGCCACGAGGCGGGTCAGCTCGGCAGTCGGCAGCTCCGCGTCGGAGGCAGCCAGGACAAGATTGCCGAACCGCCGGCCGCGCAGCACTCCAGCGTCGGCGGTCAGACTCGCGTCGCGGAACACCGTTTGCGCCGTCGCGACTCTCGCGCGCGTGTGCGCGAGTGGCGCACCGTCACCGATGTTCGCCGTGAATATGCCGTGCGTTGCCAGCACCCGCCGCACGAGCGCGGTGAATTCGACAGAGATGAGATGTGCTGGCGTGCGCGCTCCGGCGAACACGTCGGCGATCACCACATCGAAGGATGCCGCTGGCAGCGTACTGAGAACCGTGCGGGCATCGCCGACCCGGATCCTGACCCGGCCCGTAGTCCGCTGGCCCCGCTGCCGCAGGGGCAGCCGTTCCCGTACTAGTTCCACGAGGTCCGCGTCGTCGTCGACGGCCAGCTGCACCGATCCCGGTCGGGTCGCGACCACGTATCTGGCGAGGCTCAGCGCCCCGCCGCCCAGGTGCAGCACGCGAAGTGCAGCGCCCGCGGGGGCAGCGAGGTCGAGCACATGACCGATCCTGCGCATGTACTCGAAATCCAGATAACGCGGGTCATCCAGGTCGACGTAGGACTGTGGCGTGCTGCCTACCAGCAGTATCCAGGCACGCGGCCGGTCGGGATCGGCGAGCAGCTCGATCGCGTCTGGCTGGCCCAGCCGGCGCACCGCCGGGCCGCGCTGCTCCCGCCGCCCCGCCATGACCACTATTGTGCCTGCCGCCTCGGCCGCTACTGTCAGGCGCATGATGCAGCGGATCAAAGAGTCGGTCGCCGTCGTCATCCGCAACTCGGCGGGAGACCTCCTGGTGACGCGGCGTCCTGATGATCCAGCCGACGAGCTGGCGGGTGCCTGGGGCCTGCCCGCCGTGACCCGGCGCCGCGGCGAGGACGAACGGGCAGCTGCGGAGCGCATCGGGCCGCTGAAGCTCGGCGTGACTCTCTCGGTCGGCCTGAGGCTCGGCGCGCGGACCGCGCATCGTGAAGACTACGTGCTTCGGCTGGCAGATTACGAAGCTTCGATCGTCGCGGGCACGCCGTCCGTGCCACAACCCGATAACTCGGTCACGCAGTACGTCGCCTGCGAGTTCACCAGCGATCCGACTGTCCTGCTGCCCGCCGCGCGGCGCGGATCGGCCTGCGCCCAGATCCTCCTCGAGGCGATCGGCCGCGACTGGCGGCTGCACGACGCTTCCTAGTCGACGAGAATTTCCGGCGAGTCGGTCAGCCGCAGCTTGCGGCGCGCGCGCTCATAGAACGTGGTCCGGCCGAACCTGACCACCCGCGCCGCTCCGGGTCGCGGCTCCAACTCGATCCGGCTGCCAGCGGTGACCCTGGCGGCGAGCTGGCCGTCGACCTCAACCGCGAGCTCACCACTGTCCGGCAGGATCTCCAGGGCCAGGCTGTCGTCGACCGACAGGACCAGGCCCCTGTTGTAGGCGGAGTGCGGCGCCGCCGGAGTGACCAGCAGTCCCTCGACGGTCGGACTGACGATCGGGCCACCGGCCGAGAAGCTGTACGCGGTGGAGCCGGTCGGCGTCGCCACGACGATCGCGTCCGCCGCATAGCTGACAAACGGGTTGCCACTGGCATGCACAGACACTTTCGCCGTCGGCTCGCCCGGAAAGCGCACGAGCGCGATGTCGTTGAACGCCGTGAGCACGCGCCCGCCGACGTCGGCGTCGACCGCAAGTCGTGGCTCGATGGAATACTCGCCGGCGTCCACGGCAGACAGCGCCCAGGCTAGCTCTGGCACGTCAATCTCGGCTAGGAAGCCCAGCTTGCCGAGATTCACTCCGAGCACCGACGCCCGCTGCCGGTCGGTCAGTCGCATAGCGCGCAACATGGTGCCATCGCCGCCGAGGCTGACCACGAGGTCGCACCGGCGGCCGAGTTCGGTGTCCGTGACGCCTATCGCGGCGCAGTTCAGCCGGCGGATCTCAGTCTCGATGCCGAGTACCTGAATGCCGCGCCGGGTGGCCCAGCCCAAGACGGCGGCCACCGCCTCGGCCGAGTCACGCTTGGGGTGCAGTACCAAGCCAACGACGTGCACCTGGTGATCTTAGATCAGAATGCTTGTGAGTCTGGCGGCAGGACGGAGGAGCGGTGATGAAGGCGGTGCGGTTCGCCGAGTACGGCGGCGTCGACGTACTCGACGTCGTCGAGGTCCCGGTGCCGGAATGCGAAGCTGGCCAGGTGCTGGTACGCGTCGAGGCGGCTGGCATCAACCCAGGCGAAGCGAAGATTAGGGCCGGAATGCTGCATTCTCGCTGGCCGGCCACGTTCCCGTCCGGGCAGGGCAGCGACTTCGCTGGCGTCGTGGCGGGGGTTGGCGCCGGCGTGACCACGGTCGCGGCTGATGACGATGTCATCGGCTACACCGACAACCGTGCGAGCCAAGCGGAGTACGTAGTAGCGGAGGCGGAGCACGTGACCCGGAAGCCGGCCGCGGTGCCGTGGGAGGTTGCCGGAGCACTGTACGTCGCCGGGTGCACCGCGTATGCGGCCGTGCGATCCGTGTCGCTGGCGCCCGGCGAGACCATCGCGGTGGCGGGCGCGGCTGGCGGGGTGGGCTCCATCGCTGTGCAGCTCGCCCGGCGGGCCGGGGCGACCGTGATCGGGCTCGCCGCGGAGATTCACCACGACTGGCTGCGCTC
This sequence comes from Streptosporangiaceae bacterium, assembly GCA_030041275.1. Taxonomy (GTDB): domain Bacteria; phylum Actinomycetota; class Actinomycetes; order Streptosporangiales; family Streptosporangiaceae; genus JAJYUU01. Next base: position 6,469 of record JASHOE010000003.1, on the reverse strand, counting down.
GAAGGGCGTCATCCCGGTGTCATATGGAGACGGCGTGGTGAACCGGATCCGCGTGGCCGCGTCGCGGATTGACGCGCTCATCGACACGGTAGGCGGCGATTACGTCCAGCTTGCGCTCGACCTGGGAGTCAAGCCGGACCGCATCGATACGATCGTGAACTTCGCGGCCGTCGGAAAGCACGGTGTCAAGGCTGAGGGGAACGCGGCGGGGGCGAGTGCCGACGTTCTTGCCGAGCTGGCCGAGCTGGTGGCAGCCGGGGAACTGGAGGTACCGATCACGGCCACATTCCCGCTGATCCGAGTGCGCGACGCCTATAGGCAGCTCGCGCAAGGTCACGTGCGAGGCAAAATCGTGCTTGTCCCTTAGCCGCGCGGGTGGCGCAGGCGCGCGCGCTCGCGGGTTTCGCGCCAGAGCTCTCGGTACTGCCTGGCCGCCGCAGTGCGGGGCGCGAACGCAGCAACAGGTGCACGGTGCACAGACATCTGCTCGATCACCGACAACGCCGGGATAGCAGCGGTCGCGATGTCGGCTCGCTGGGCGGGCAGGTCCTGCAGGATCTGCGTGTGCAGGCGCTTGCGCCGGTCCAGCATCGAGAAGAAAGCCAGGATGTCAGGCCGGTGACCGTTGAAGCCGGCCACGAACTCGGTGAGCTGATCGAGCGTGCGGACCGAGAGCGTCGTGGGGATCAGCGGCACGAGCAGCAGGTCGGCCGCGTGCAGCACGCTCTCCGACAGCAAGGAGATGCTGGGCGGGCAGTCCAGCACCACCACGTCATACTCGGTGCGCAACGGGGTCAGCAAGGCGGCCAGCCGCTTCGCAGGCTGCTTCGCCTGGTCCAGGACCAGGTCCAGGTTGCGATACGTGAAATCAGCGGGCAGCAAGTCGAGGCCGGCGAAATCGGTCCCCTTGATCGCGTCGTCAAAGGACCGCTGGCCGCGGATCAGCGCCTTCCCGCCGCCCTTGACCCGTGGTTTGATCCGGAACAGAAAGCTCGCCGCCCCCTGCGGATCGAGATCCCACAGCAGCACCCGGTAGCCTTCCCTGGCCGCGAGGAAACCTAGGTTCACCGCAGTGGCGGTCTTCCCGACACCGCCCTTGATGTTGTATGTGGCGAGAATCTTCACCTGGCGGCCGTCCGGCTCCGTCCCGCAGACTTAGCCGGGCTCGCTGTGTTCGCCAGTGCCGCCATCCTGCGACGGCTCGATGGCCCGGCAAAGTCGGCGAACCTGCCGTCGAACTGGTCCCTGGCCCTGGCCTGCCGTACCGCAAGGCCGGCCGCAATCTCGCCCATGGCGAGCAACGTTTCGGCGGGTGCACTGCGTTCTGCCATCATCGCCACCGCGAAGGCCCGGACCTCCGTCCGCTGGACCTCCGCGTCCTGAAACTCGCCGAGGCAGTCCTGCAGCGCCTTGAGCTCCCGCACGGCCTGTGAACGCCGCGCCGGATCATGCAGCGAGCCGAACATCTCGACAAGGTAGCGCAACTCCTTGCATCGCTTCCGCAGATCGTGCAGGCTCTGCGGCGGCGAGGCGGGGGTGATGCGGCCGCCGACCCGCAACGCCTTGGCGTGGGCCGCGGCGATCTTGACATCTGCGAGCTGAGCGACGGTGGCCCTGCGCACCGGCCGGATGTCGCCAAGCGCCGCGCGCCAGCCGGCCCGCAGCCGCGTGAACCGCGTGGATCGCAACCCAGCGGCCAGGACCCGGTAGCTCTCCGCGCGCGAGCGGGACAAGTGATCCCGGAATGGCACGAGGTCGGTTTTGTCCGCCGCGACCAGGCGGGCCGCCATTGCCGGGTACCCGAGCAGGAACACGTCGAGGTCCCTCGTCGGCGTCGTCAGGTCACCTAGCCACCGAAACTCCGGCGCGTAGGTGGCGGCCAGGCCGTCCGGCAGAGCATCACCGCAGAGCTTCAGTACGGACCGGGTCCAGCGCACCGCGACACGCAGGTCGTGCAGGAACTCGGTGTCGATGTCCCTGATCGTGCCGGGAACGTTGACTTCCATCGAGTCCAGCAGCGTCGTCAGGATGCCGACCAGCGCACGGGCAGCGGGCATGTCCGGGCCGAGCTCCACGGCCGACGCCTTGCCGGGCACGCTGCCCGGCACGCAGCCAGTCGCGGCGAGCGCGGCCTCCAGGGGTGAGTTCGATCCGGCGGCAACCCCTGGGATGCCGCCGATGACGCGGCCGACCTTGTCGGCCTGTGTCTGGTAGCCGCGCACCGGCAGCACCGTCAGGCGAGCGGGCACGGAGGCGCGGGCGGGGAACGTCACCGCCATCCGGTCCACCGACAGCCTCGCCACGGTCTTGGCGTCACCGTTGAGCGCGGTCAGTTCGGCGAGCTTGCTGACGGCCCGAGCGACGGGAAGCAGCGCCCGTATTCCGGCGATCGGCTCGAGCGCCGCGCGCAGCCGACCCGCCGGCAGCTCGGCGGTCAGTGCCGGCCAGCCCGGCTTACGCCCCGTCGGCAGACGCTGCGCCGCCACTACGTCGCCCTCACGGTCAGTGAGCACCAGGTCGGTCTGGCCACCCGAGGTGACCTGCTCCAGCGTGAGCCCGGACCGGTACAGCCGCCAGTCGAAGGTATCCAGCCAGGTGCGGCGCCGAGTGCGGACGGGGCCGCCATTGGCCCAGCCAAGGGTGCTGCTGACTCCCGCTGTGGTCAGCGTCGCGAGCACGTCTGATCCAGCGCCGGGCGCGTCCGAGAGTACGAATTCGCGCGCGCCAGCTTCCACTGCACTAACCCCAAGACAAAAGTTGCGCTAATCATTCACATGATCAGCGCGAAGTAGACATTCTCTGTTAATTCAGAGTTCACCAGAGTAGCAAGGCCCGGCCGCTGCTACCAGGGCCAAAGGTCCCGCGCTGGTGAGGGGGCAGGTGAAGTAACGTGGAGCGAGGGACGGCTTAGCGCTCCGCGGAAGGGATTTGCCAGGTGATTAGCTGGGAAATCATCGCCTCGCTGGCGACGGCGGGCGGCACGCTGGTCCTGGCAGTCGCAACCTTCGCGTCGGTGCGGTCGGCGAATCGGGCAGCCAGGGTAGCTCAGGAGTCCCTGCAGGTTCAGATGCGGCCGATGATCATGCCGTCCCGCCTGACCGACCCGGTGCAGAAGATCTTCTTCATGGAGGGTAAGCACCTCCGGCTGGAAGGCGGCCGGGGTGCCATCGAGTTCGACGACGGCACCGGGGTTGTGTATATGGCCATGTCACTGCGCAATGCGGGTCAGGGCATCTCGGTGATCCACGGGTGGCGGTTCTGGTCCGGTCGCGAGGCCACCATGCTGCGGCCTGACCCTGATGGCTTCCGCCCGCAGGGCCTCGACCTCGCGATGGCACCGGGCGACGTCGGTTTCTGGGAAGCGGCGTTCCGGGACAACAACGACCCCCAGTACGCGGAGGCCGTCGAGGCAGCCAAGGACGCCGAGCTGGTGACGATCGACCTTCTGTACGGCGACGACGATGGCTCGCAGCGGGTGATCAGCCGCATGGTGCTCCGTCGTTTCGTCCCAGACACTCCCGACGCCGAACCGAGCTGGCTCACTACAGTGGTCCGGCACTGGAATCTCGACCGGCCCGACCCGCGCGACCGGCCCGATGTGAATGACCGACCGGCCTGAGCGACCGGTAACCAGGGCCGTCCGGCACCGGCGGTCTGGCGGCCGGGCGCTGCGGCAGCGAAGATGACAGCAGGGCGATTCGCACTGTGGAGGGCTTCGTGCTGCAGCTATTCGGGTTTGACCGGATCGGCGTTGTGGTCGGCGATCTTTACTTCCTCGACCCGGTGCAGAAAGCCGGTCAGGAGGGCGCGGAGCACGGCGTGCGCCTCGAGGTCCGGATGCTCGAACCCGGCGAACTGAAGGGCTCGATCTACTCCTCCCGGCCCATCAGCGTCGGCCCGCCAGTCTGGCGCGCCGACCTGCTGGAAACCGTCGACGGGGCACCCGGCAGCCTCGACCGGGCCCACCACCACCCGCGGATGCAGGACTGGGAGCCGCGTGGCCGGGTCTTCGACGTCGACATGACCGCCGACCCGGTTGCCTGGGTTGGCAGGCAGCTCTCGGACCTTGAGGGAATGCTGGAGCGGGCCGGCATCGACGTTGATGCGCCGCTGGCAGCCGACGCCGACAGCCTTCGCGCGGCCGTGCCCGATGTCCAGCGCGCGGTGACGACCATGCTGGACGAGGTCAAGGCCGGCCGACTCGGCAAGGCCCCGGACGGCGCGCAGCCGGATGGCGCGCGGGTCAGCTGGCTGTAGGTTCCGCCTGGTGCACCGGGGCTGGCCTGATCGTGGCCGGCCTCACCAGCGCCAAGCTCTGGCATGCGGAACCGCGCTGGGCGTCTGACCTGCTGCGAGTGTAAGGATCGGACCGTGGAAGTCCTGAGCAGCCGGGTCCTGGTGCGTCCCGCCGACCTGGACGCAAGCCGACGCTTCTATCGCGACGTGCTCGGCCTAGCGGTCTATCGGGAGTTCGGCCCCCCGGCCGATCCGGGTGTTGTGTTCTTTCTCGGCTCGGGCTTCCTGGAAGTATCAGGTGGCAGTAGGGCCGACGCCGCCGGACGGTCGGTGGTGATCTGGCTCCAGGTCCGGGACGTCCGGGCTGAGTTTGAGCGTCTGTCGGCGGCCGGAGTCCGGGTGCTGCGAGAGCCTTCGACTGAGGCATGGGGACTGATCGAGATGTGGCTGGCGGACCCGGACGGGGTACCAATCGTGCTCGTCGAGGTACCCGCAGACCATCCTCTTCGCCGCGACCAGCGACTGTAGCTCGCGCTCAGAAGCGGGTCACCGTGAAGCTCGGTACCGGGGTGGTCGAAACCGGGGATTCCGTGGCAAGGCGTACTCGAGTGTTATCCGGGCTGACCGCACCACGTGAACATCGCCTATCGCCGGACCATACAGGTGCGCGACCGTTCCGCCTGGATGTGCCAGGACAGCGCGCCAAAGATTCGCCAAAGGTGGAGGGCCCGCCGGGGCGACCGCCGACGCTGCGGCACGGGCAGATCGCCTCACAGTTGCATGCCTCAAAGTAGGAGCCCCGGACACGCCAGTCTGCCACCGCACCTGGTCTCGGCGCTGCCATGACGAAACGCCACCCTCCGAACCAAGAATCCACGACCCATCCTCGCGCTGACGAACCTATTCTCGCCACCGTGGCGGACTGCCAGCCGAGAGCGGCACAGCCGCGGTCAGCGCGTCCAGCGCGGAGCTTTGCCGCCCGGCGTCCGCGCGGTCGAATGGACCAGCCCAGTGCAGGCCGAACTGGTCGCTGCTGTTCCTGTTGTTGGCCCATATCGACCGAGCATTGTCACAGATGAATTCGCTGTACTCGGGACGGCGGCTCTGCAGATAGAAGTCATAGAGGTTGCGCACGAAGATGCCCTTGAACTGCGGACGGTCTCCGTCGGTGAAGGAAGTGCTGTGCTCACCCGGCTCGAGCAGGATGCCGTGCCTGGCATCCGCCGCCGCAGTGGTCAGGGACCTGAGCGCTGCGTCGGCTATTGCCTCGCCCTGCGCGAGGTAGGCAGCGTCGCCGGTTATCTCGTGCAGGGCGGCCAGCCCGCCTAGGACGACGCCCTGGTTGTAAGTCCAGGTCTGGCCGCGGTTGTTCTGACACGAGTCATCCAGCCCGTCGTTGACGAGGCTGGTGGCACCGATGAGGCCGCGCGCGCGGAACCAGTCCCATTCCCGCCGTGCCCAGTCGAGGTACTCACCAGCGCCGGCGCAGCGCTGATGGAGCCGGGCTGCGAGGGTGAGGAACAACTCGTTGGTGATCGCGTTCTTGTATCGCCGATCAGTGTTCCACCACACGCCGCCGCCGCAGACGTCGTCCCACCCGGTCAGCATGTTGGCGAAGATTGTCCGGGCCGCCTCGAGATATCGGATGTCGCCGGTCAGGTCGTAGGCAGCGACCCAGGCGAGACCCCACCAGCCGTTGTCGTCGTAGAAGCCAACCAGGAAGTTGCGGTGCAGGCGCCGCGCAGCGCGGAACGTGCGCTCGACCACGCCGAGGTGGGTCTCGTCGCCGGTGCGGTGGGTGTAAGCGATCACCGTCGTCAGGGCGTTGGCTGAATTCCACCAGCCCGTGGTCCGCCAGCAGCCGGTCAACCGCAGGTACCACCGCTGGAGCGCCTCCATCCCGGCCGCCGCGTGCGCACGGTAGTCCGGCTGCTGCGCCTCATGCTGGACTGACATAGTTGCCCCGTTGTCGCTTGCCTGCCTGGCGTCAGGCCACTCGGCCTTCCGGATACGTTCCCGGCAGCCCGCCAGGCGATGCGCCGGAGCCGGCTTATGCGCGGGCGAGCACCGCTTCGAGCGGATAAGGCATCTGGCCCGGATCCGCCGCCGCCGCGAGCAGCCGCGCGTACCGCAGCTTGCGCCTGGCGCCGCTGGCCAGAAATCGTCGCAGCTGGCAGGTCACGGGCTGACCGCGCCACTCGGGCTGCCGCTGCAGGCTGCGGAACGAGCCGAG
>JASHOE010000085.1 GCA_030041275.1 Streptosporangiaceae bacterium | reverse complement strand
GGCGGGGGGTGTCGGTCGTGCGGTAGTACCCGCCCTGGTTGATAACCCAGTCGACGTGCCGCCCGAACGCCTCGCGGTCGGACTCGAAGCGCCGGTACACCGACGGTGCGGCGGTGAGCTGGCGTTCGCGCGCGACGACGCGGCCCATGAGCTCCCAGACCGGCTCGACCAGACCGCGGTAGTGCCGGCGGAGTGGTTCGGCGAGGGGAGCCACGACTGCCGGGTCGGTGCTGGTGCCGCGCGCCGCGTTGAACTGCGCCAGCAACGACTCGGTGACCCGGTCGACGTCCTCGGTCGGCTCTGGCCCTATCCGGGCAGACGCCTCCGCGACGACAGAGGCATCGAACGGGTGACGGCCCGTTCCCGGCTCTATCTGCGCATCCAGCGCGGCGAGGTTTGCCTGCTCGAACGGCGACAGCAGGGTGGCCCAGTGATCGGCCACGAGCTGGTCCAGCGGGACGAGCAAAGACTGGCCCGGCACGCGCGCGTTCCGGCTATAAAACCTCAGGTGCTTGCCCGCCTCGATCAATGCGGGATGCGGCGCGACGCCGCCGCGATCCGAGAGATAGGCGAGGTACCGCCCGAGCAGGCTCAGCGCGGACACCGTCGCTCTGTTGGGAACGACGATCTGCAGCGCATCTGTCGGTATCGCCTCGGTCACGCTGCCGCGCTGTCGGGCCACCCGGGACGCGGCGGCCCGGCGGACGCGCACGCACAAGTCGGCCGCGAACGGCTGCAGCGCCGCGAAGTACAGGTCGCGGTTGCGCGGCTCACCCGCAACGGCGAGCTGGAACGGCCCGTCGAGCGGACCCCAGGCGATGGCCGCTGCCCGGAACCGCTCTCCGCCGAGCCGCCACATCGCGATCGCCAGCGGCGGGTCAGCGAGGTGCACGTGCCGCAGCGTGGTGCGGCGAAGCGCCTGGCCTTCCTCGTAAATCCTGGCCGCGAAGTACGCCTCGAGCGCGGTGCTCACGCCGTCCTCCGCTGCTCGTGACCGTGAGCCGGGATGATCGCGTCGTAGAGCCGTCCGGCCCTGGTCAGCGGCGCGGCGGCCGGCGCCTCCACGGCGGACGCGGGCGCGCCACGGCTGAGTTCGGCAACCCGGCTGAGGCTGGTGATGCCGGGCAGGGCCCGGGCTACCTGGCCCCCGACGAAGGCCGGGTCTGCTTCAGTGAAGAGCTGCTGCCGGCACGCCCGCGCGAAGCCGCAGGACGTCAGGCAGTTCGCCGGATCGTAGACGCGCCCGAGTTCGCCGGTGACGTCGCCGAACGCCTGGAGCCTTTCGTTCTCGGGACGTGTCGTGTCGGCGACCACATCGAAGGTGACCGACTGCGCCGTGGACGCCGCTGTCTCCAGGACGTCTGGTACCGCGGTCAGCAAGCGCTGGATGCGCCGGATCCGGCTGGCCACATCCTGCCGGTGCAGCGACGGGCCCAGGCCGGTGTTGCGCGGGGTGACCAGCACCACGCTGTCTGACATGCGAACCGGATCCACGCCCGCCTGCTCGAGGGTTCGCCGGCCGAGCAGCACGTACGTCGCGGCCTGGTCGAGCGCCGCGCCGAGCGCGTCCTCGTCAGTGGGCCTGCCGTCGACGACGGGCCAGGACTTGTTCTCCCCGACCAGGATCTGGCCGCCAACGCCGATCGCCATCTCGTCGGCCTCGAAGAACGCCGGCAGACCGCCGATGTCCGCCTCGAGGACGGCACCGTCCAGCACAACCGGCTCCGCCGGGCCGTCCGCGATCTCCGCCATCCGCGTCCGGGTCACCGTCGCCCGCATCCGCAGGCCCGCGCGGTTCGGCGGATAACCCTCCCGCAGGTTCTCGATCGCGGCGAGCGTGAAGTCGGTGCCTAGTCCTTCGGTCAGCACGCGGCGCAGCTCGGCGTGCCCGTGCCGCCGCAGCAGCGCCTCGAACGCAACACCGCGGCCGATGGCGAACGGCGACTGCCCGAACGGCATCTCCATGCTCGTCCCGGCCAGCACCTTGCCGGTATCGACGCGGGCCGCGAAGGCGACCGCGGCCGTCGGGCAGGAGTGGACATTGGCGAAGGCGGCCAGGCGGCGGACGTTCGCCCGGATCTGCGGAGCCTGTCCGCGGACTCGAGCCAGTGCGGTTGCCGCTGGCGCCGGATCGCGTTGATAGGGGGAGGTAGGGGGCCTCATCGTGTCATGCGTCGCCTTCGGCTACGACTCCGAAGGTGGAGCCCCACAGCTGCTGTTCGCGTGGCAGCTGACTGCGCGCGCGAGCGGCCGCGTCCCGCCGCCACGGCTCGTCCCGCTCCCCCAGCGGACCAAGCTCGGCCAGCGCGGCAGACTCCACTCGCGCAGTGTCGAGCCCAGGTCCGTCGAGGGCACCGGGGATCGACGCGGCCATCTCGGCGACGACTGGCGCCAGCCGCTCTGCGACCGCGGCATCGCGTTCGCTCAGCCAGGCCACCTGGCGGGCAAGCTGAGCGGTAGCGGCGAGGTGATCTGCTCGCTCCGACCACGGGCCGAGCAGGCGGCGCTCCAGCGGCCAGTCGGACAGCGTCAGCAGCCCGCGCACTGGCTGAAAGTAGCGGCCCTCAAGCGCCGGAACTATGTACGTCGGTCGGGCGCTGCTCTTCTCCCACGCCCGCCGCTCATCCCGGCGCAAAGCGGCGAGCATCCGCGGTTCAACACGCTGCCCGAAACGGGCCTCCGCGTAGTCGGTCACCACCCTTGCGCGGCACGCGACGCCGATTTCGGCCAGCGCACCCGCTACGACCTGACGGGAACTCCGGGCGGGTGTCGGCGTATGCGTCATCGGGACGACCGCGGGCTGTGCAGCGAAAGACGGCGCCTCGTCGGCATTCGGAGCACTCGCGCCCTGCAGCGCGCTCTCCAGTTCGCGGGTGAGCCGGAGAGCCTCGTCGGGGTCACCGGCTGCGATGGCATCCGCCACCCGCCTGGCGAGCCGAACCTTCTCATCATCCTGGCTGGAGCTCATAGCACTCACTCTAGCCAGCTAGATCCATGTTCGTCCATGCTTCTTCATGAAGCGCTGCGGCACTGAGCCCAGTTCACAGTGATGCGCGCCTCCCCGCCCCCTCATTGGCAGGTGCAACCTCGCCAAAGAAAGCCTTTGCTATGCCGAACTAACGACACAGCCATATGACGCGGACGTACCTATCGCGGTTTACCGGCGGAACTGGGACTTTCGGTCACTCCCACGGCGAACACCTAGCCCTTATGCCAAGCACATGAACAACGGTGCCCGTGCGCCTGGTAACCGGCCCGCGCGCCGGATGCGCGGGCGGCATCTGCGCGAGGGCTGGACAACTCATTTGCGTGACTCTGCGCGTTGTGCGACCAACTGGTGCCGCTTTCGTCAGCAACCTTCATCCCGTAGTGGCTAGCGGAAGGTACCGACGTGACCCGGAACGGCAGGTTGCACGGCGGCTCTCAGAGCAGCGAGGCGGCGCTGGCCGGCGGGAGGTAGGCGCTGCCCGAGGGCGACATCACGGTTATTTGGGTCGTACCCGGCTGTATCCCTGCGGAGAGCTGGCCGGGACTGCATTCGCCCGCACCCACGACCTGTACGTCACCTGAGACGGTTACGGACCCACTGCCGCACGCCGACACTCCAGCGATGAGGCCGAGCGCCGCCACGGCGAGGATTAGTCGCTTCGCTGGTCACCCCGCAGCCGCTGGGGCGGGATCTGCCACTGGGCTGTTGAACGGGGCCCTGCATGCGCTGCCCAGCCGCCGTCCAGATAGCCATCTGCTCCCGCGCCTTGCGGATCTGCACCTCCTGGGCTCGGCCCCATGCACGCGATGATGATCACGCCTATCCAGCCGAGGATGAGCCCGAGCACCACACCCGTGCTCGTGTAACCCTTGTGGTTGCCGATCAGCGCGCCGACGAGGGTGGACAGGATGGTTGAGACGACGATGAGGATTACCACAGCTCAGCAGCTCCCCAGGCCGACCGCGCTTGCGCCGTACTCAGCTTCCGCGTCCGTGAACTGGTCGTACTCAAGCTGGCTGACCATGGAGCCGCAGGAGAACCCGCCCTCGGTGCTCATGTAGTTCTTGGCGTCGTCCGCCGCCTGGGTGTCCCAGA
>JASHOE010000012.1 GCA_030041275.1 Streptosporangiaceae bacterium | reverse complement strand
ACCGTCAGCCCGGGTCCCTGGCGCCACAAGCCGTTCTCATCGGCGTCCAGGCCCAGGCAGTCGCGATACCAGGCGCCCAGGGCCGCCGGGTCGGCAGCCCGCATGAAGTACCCGCCGATTCCAAGCACACGTTCCATGCCGCTATCTTGCCAGGACGACAATCGGGCATGCTCACTCAAAGGCGGACGTGGCGCCTGCTCCGTGCCGCAGGATCTCGGGCTTGTCCTGGGAGTAGTCGATGACGGTTGTCGGCTCGGTGCCGCAGTCGCCGGAGTCGATTACCGCGTCCACAGCGTGGCCGATCTCGGCGTCGATCTCCCAGCCCTGGGTCATGGGCTCGTCCTGGCCCGGCAGCAGCAGGGTGCTCGAGACGAGCGGCTCACCGAGCTCGGCGAGCAGCGCCTGGGTGACCACGTGCCGGGGGATCCGCACCCCGACGGTTTTCTTTCCCCGGTGCTGCAGCCTGCGCGGCACCTCTTTCGTCGCGGGCAGGATGAACGTGTAACTGCCCGGTGTCGCTGCCTTGACGGCGCGGAATACCGTGTTGTCGACGTGCACGAACTGGCCGAGCTGGGCGAAGTCCTGGCACACCAGCGTGAGGTGATGCCGGTCATCGAGGTGGCGGATCGATCTGATCCGCGCCATGCCTTCGGTGTTGCCGAGCTGGCAGCCGAGCGCGTAGCAGGAGTCCGTCGGGTAAGCGATCACGCCGCCTGCACGGACGATTTCGGCTACACCGGCGATCGCACGCCGTTGCGGGCTGGCCGGATGGATGTCGAAGTACCTGGCCATGCGATGAGCCTAAGGCCCGTGAGCTGCCTGTCAGCTGATTGCGCCAGCCGGGAGCAGCGCATGAACGCCCCAGGACTGGTTCGCCACCTGCGTGACCCTCAGGTCGAGCACCGGGCTGGCCAGCGCCAGCGCCGTTGCCTTGCCGACGCCATAGCTCACCTGCAGCCAGGTCAGCATCGCGTCGAGCGCATCGCCCATTGCCGCGTTGAGATCCGGGCTGAAGCCAAACGTGATCTGGCCCGCAGGGGTCTCCGCGTGCACTCCAGGAACCGGCCGCTGGGTGACCAGATCGAGCTGAATCTCGGTCGTCATGCCGCACTCGATCGCGGTGCCTGCCACCTCCCCGTCGCCCTGGGCGGCGTGGCCGTCGCCGATGCTCAGCAGCGCGCCAGGCACAGCAACCGGCAGGTACAGGACCGATCCGGCGACCAGTTCCTTGCAGTCGATGTTGCCGCCCCCGACCGGCCTCGGCGGGATGGTCGAGTGCTCGCCGGGCTCGTCCCAGGCGACGCCCGTCACGCCGTGAAACGGGGCTATCGGCACCGTGTGCCCCCGGTCGCTGACAGCTACTCCCGCGTCCGTGTCAATCTGCCACAGCAGCCAGGCAGGCGGGCCCTCATGCAGGCCGAGCCGCCTGGTCAGCGGGGTGTCACGGCTCGCAGCGACGGTGAAGCCCCAGGTGTCGGGGCGCAGGGACGTAAATCGCACCGCAAGCACCTCGCCGGGCACCGCACCGCGAACAGCGATCGGTCCCGTCAGGCAATGGCCGCTGCGCCCCTTGCTGGCCATCGTCGGCACCGTCTCACCGGGGAACGTCTGCGGCTGCAAGTGCCCGGATGCGTCAAGTGAGCGCAGCACGACCGTGTCACCGGGATCGACGGTCAATGCCGGCGGCAGGTCACGGGAGAACACACTGACTGTCGTCGACGGTGACGGGATGAGCTGGTGGCGAGCCATGCAGCGATCTTCCCCCGCTCTGCCCGAGCGCGACAATGCCAGACGCTGCCGCAGCTACAGCCACCGCGGCGGCTGGCGACCTTCAGCGCAGGCCTCGGTGGAGCGCCAGGGCAGCTGCGGCGAGGCAGAGCGCGTCGAACGCCAGCAGGATGGTGGTGATCCGCAGCAGCGGGCCGGCCTGCCAGCCGGTCAGGACCAGCGTGCGCAGCGCGTCGATGGCGTACGTCATCGGGTTGAGCCGCGCCACCGTCTGCATCCAGCCGGGCATCAAGGTCAGCGGGACCAGGGCGCTGCTCGCGAACGTCAGCGGGAGGCTGACGAAGCCGATGATCGGGAAGAACTGGCCGTGGCTCTTCAGGGAGAAGGCCAGTCCGACCGACAGAGCCGTCACGCCCGCGCCGAACAGCGCACCGACTGCAAGGCAGGCGGCCACGCCCGCCAGGCCAGTGGCGTACCGGACCCCCATGGCGGCTCCTGCGGCCATGATGATCAGGCCCTGCGCCGCGGTGACCGCAGCCAGGTAGATGAATCTGCTGGTGACGATCGACAGCCGGCTGGCGGGCGCGGCCAGCATCCGCACCAGGAACCCGGACTCCCGGTCGAACAGCAGTTCCACGCCGCCCGCCAGGCAGCCGTTGAACGTGGTCATCACGACTGCGCCCGCCGTCATGAACCGCAGATAACTGCCGCCCGGCACCTGCGCCGCTTGCGCCATCGTCGTGAACAGGTGACCGAACAGCAGCAGCCAGACCATCGGCTGCGCTAGCAGCGCGACTGCCGACAGCCTCTCGCGGCGCAGCCGGGAGAGCCAGCGGCCGAACAGCACCCGGTGCTCCCGCCAGATCCGGGCCACAGGCTGAGGCGCGGCGACGGGAACCAGTGACCCATTCGGCATGGTCATGACGGCATCAGCTGGTCGGCGGCCGGCTGCTCCGTGAGATCCTGGCCGGTCGCGGCGAGGAAGACGTCGTCCAGCGTTGCGACGGCAAACCGGTCCTTGAGCCCGGCGGGAGTGCTCACCGCGCGGATGCGGCCGCTGTCGATGATCGCGACTCGGTCGCAGAGCCGGTCGGCCTCGTCTAGGTAGTGCGTGGTCAGCACGATCGTGGTTCCCATGTCGCGGATCTGGCGCACATACGACCACAGGGCGCGGCGGGCCGAGATGTCCAGGCCGAGGGTCGGCTCGTCGAGGAACAACACCGCGGGCACGTTGACCAGGCTCATCGCAAGCTCCAGCTTGCGGCGCATGCCGCCGGACAGGTCCCTGGCAAGCCGGTTCTTGTACTCGGCGAGGCCGGCGAGGCCGAGCAGATCGGCCGCGCGGCGCCGGCCTGCCCTGGCTGTCAGGTGATACATGCCGGCCATGAACTCTACGTTCTCGGCGGCGGTGAGCAGCGGATCCACCGTCCGGTCTTGCGGCACCCAGCCCACCCGGGCGCGCACCGCGGCCCGCTGGGTGGCCACGTCCAGGCCGGCCACCCGGGCCCGGCCCGCGGTCGGCCGCAGCAGCGTGAGCAGGACACGCATCGTGGTCGTCTTGCCCGCACCGTTCGGGCCCAGCAAGCCGAAGACCTCGCCGCGGGCAACGGCGAACGTGGCGCCGTCTAGCGCGATGGTCGTGCCGAACGTCCTGGTGAGGTTCTCCGCTTCGACGGCCGGGTCAGCTCTGCAGCTCATAATCGTTCTCGTTGACCTGGATGAGCACGCCTTCCGGGTCGCGGATGGTGAACGCACGGCCGAACGACTCGTCGACAATCTCGGTCTCCGGCTCATATCCAGCGGCGCGCAACCGGTTGACGACGTCCTCGAGCGGCTCACCGGACTGGAAGCACAGCTCAGCTGTTTTGCCGATGCCGCCGTCCGGGTCGTAGTGCAGGGCCAGGCCGGAGCCGGCGGCCCCGGTCAGCTCGGTCCACACCGATGGGCCACGGCGTGGCTTGCGGCTGGTGAAGTCGTGGGTCAGACCGAGTGCCAGGTAGAACCGGCGGGCGGCGTCCATGTCCTTGACGTACCTGATCGTCATCGGGCGCATCGCTACCCAACCCCCTTCTGCCCCTCCCGGAGCTGGCCGTCGGCCAGCCGGGCCAGATAGTCCCGCAGCGCCCGTTCGACGAGCTCGGACAGTGAGACGGACTCATCGATCGCCGCGTGCTTGACCTCGCGGACCAGGCCAGGCGGCAGATAGACATTGAACTGCTGTCGATCTACCATGCGAGGATGCTAGCAAGCTTGGAAGCTAGGCTCAA
>JASHOE010000084.1 GCA_030041275.1 Streptosporangiaceae bacterium | reverse complement strand
CTGCCGGCGCGGGTTCGTCAGGCGCGTCGTGAGCGGCGCGACGGCCTCCCAGCCCACGAAGGAGAACATCAGCGTCGCCGCCGCGCTTCCGATCGATGCCCAGCCGTGCGGGGCAAACGGAGTCCAGTTGACCGCCCGGGCACTGTCCGCAGAACCTACAGATGCCACGACGACCACGAGGATCAGCAGGATGACGAGAACGAGCTGCGCCGTGGCGCTGGCCCGCAGGCCGCACGCGGCGAGGCCAATGACGGTCAGGAGCAGCGCGGCGGCGACGGCCGTGCGGGCAAGCTGGCCACCGCCGGTCAGCTCGGTGAGGTAACTGGCGCCGATGAGGCACACGATCGGGGCGCCGCACACGACTCCGGCCAGGAACGCCCAGCCAGTGACGAGACCCGCACGGGCACCCAGGCCAGCGGCCACGTAGCCGATTACGCCGCCGGCAGAGGGGCTGTGCCCACCCCAGGCTGCGAAAACGGCGGCGAAGAGGCCGGAGAGCGCCAGCAGCGCGAGCCAGGCAAGGATCGAAGCGGGGCCGGCCTCGGCTGCGGCGAGGCCGGGCATGAGCAGCAGGCCGGGGCCGAGAAGCGCCCCGATGTAGAGGGCAGCGCCCCGCGAGGCCGTCAGCTGAGGCGTTCCGCTCTGCGTCTGTGTGGGTGTTGGCGCCATGACTTCACCATCGCCGAATTCGGCTCGCATGCGATGGCAAATATGACCTCTATAAGGCAGCGCCGAGCAATGCCGTTGCGTGAGATCAGCCTTAGGCTGAGTTTCATGCCGGATCACGTTCCAGATCGAGTTGATCGTGCCATCGTGGCGCACCTCCAGCGCGACGGACGAATCGCCAACGTAGATCTCGCCGAAGCGGTCTCATTGTCACCGTCGGCCTGCCTGCGACGCGTGAAGGCGCTAGAGGCCAGTGGCATCATCGCCGGGTACAGAGCAGAGGTCAGCAGGCTCCAGGCCGGGCTGGGCCTGACCGTCTTCATCGGATTGAAGGTCGAGGGGCACTCGCAGGAGACCTCGTCCAGGATTGAACAGACCTTGCTGGCGATTCCGGCCGTCGTCGCCTGCTACCTGGTCTCTGGGACGAGCGACTTTCTCGTCGAGGCGGCCGTCCCCGATCTCGCCAGCTACGAGCAGTTACTGCTTGGCCAGATCCTGACGATCCCCTCCGTCGTCGAAGCCCAGAGCACGTTCGCGATCCGGACGATCCTCAGCCGCGGTCCGCTACCGCTGGAGCACTGGCGTCACTGATGACGCAGTGCGGTACGGCGAGATTCTGGCGCCACGCGGCCGCACGGCGCTGGAGAGCGGGAGAGGAGCGCGGGGGAGAGAGGGGCGGGGGCGAGGGGAGTGGGAGGGAGGCGCGGGGGAACGGGAGAGCGGGAGAGCAGCGAAGGTGAGCACCAGCCTGGAGGGGACGCGAGCACTGGTGACTGGCGCGACGAGCGGGCTCGGACTGGCCATGGCCGAGGCCTGGCTGGCGCGGGAGCGGCCGTGGCGGTCACTGGCCGCGACGCCGCGCGCGCAGACCAAGCGTCATCGGCCCTGCCAAGGACAATCGGCATCCACCTCGACGTGCAAGACGAGCAATCGGTGGCAACCGCTATCGATCAGGCCTGGTCGCGCCTAGGCGGCCTTGACCTGCTGGTGAATAACGCGGGCCTGGGGATGCGCACGGTCAACCCGCGGTTCATGATCGAGCCGCAGCCGTTCTGGCAGGTGCCTGCGGACGGGTTCCGCGCGGTGATCGACACCAACCTGACTGGCTACTTCCTGGTGGCGCGCGAGGTCGTACCCCGGATGCTGAACGCCGGAGGTGGCCGGGTGGTGAACATTTCGGTGAACCAGTCGACCATGACCCGGCAAGGTTTCGTGCCCTACGGGCCGTCGCGGGCGGGCTCGGAGGCACTGTCCCGGGTCATGGCGGCGGACCTCGGCGGCACCAGTGTCACCGTGAACATCCTGATGCCTGGCGGCGCCACAGAGACCGGCATGCTGCCCCCCGATCACAGGCCCGAAGGCCTGCGGCTGATTAACCCCGCTGTCATGGGGCCACCGATCGTGTGGCTGGCCTCACCCGCGGCACAAGGCGTGCATGACGAGCGAATCGTCGCCACCGAGTTCGAGTCGTGGTTGGCCCATCGTCCGGCCGGTGCCGGGTAGCCCAGCCGACCATCGAGCCTAGCCGCCACGCCCAGGGGTAGAAGTCTTCTCATCAGCGCTGCAGGGCGGCTTCGTCCCCACCAGCTGATCGCCGGGTCAGGCCTGGCGCCTGGGCGCAGCGTGAAAGCAGGCACGGGGAGGCGTTTGTCCAGGCAGCGTCCGGGCGCAGCGTGCAGGCACGGCGTCCGTCCACGCAGCGTCTGTGCGCCATACGGGCACCGACATCAAAGGCTCGAATGGCCTCCGGTTGGAGGTGTCCTGACTAAACCGGATCTCAGGCAGTCAAGGGAGGCGTTATGAGCACTGAAGCACCGGTCAGGAACGTGGTACTCGTGCACGGCGGCTTCGTGGACGGGTCTGGCTGGCAGGGGGTCTACAACGTCCTGACTCGCGACGGCTACAACGTCAGCGTCGTGCAGAATCCGACGCTCTCGCTGCAAGGCGACGTCGCCGCCACCCGGCAGATCATCGAGCAACAGCCAGGCCCGGTCGTGCTGGTCGGACACTCCTACGGCGGCGCCGTGATCACCGAGGCAGGCAGCCATGACAAGGTGGCCGCCCTGAGCTACATCTGCGCCTTCGCCCCGGACGCCGGGGAGTCGGTGAACACCCTCATCTCCGGGTTCCCCAAGGATGGGCCGCAGCCGCCGATCCTGCCGCCCGCGGACGGCGTTTTGTTCCTGGACCGGGAGAAGTTCCACGAGGCGTTTGCGGGTGACGTCGCCCCCGACGAGGCGGCGTTCATGGCTGACTCGCAGGTCCCCTGGGGCGTCGAAGCTCTGGGCGGGACCATTAGCAACCCGGCCTGGCGGACCAAGCCGGCCTGGTACCTCATCACCACGCAAGACAAGATGATCCCGCCGGCGGCGCAGCGGGATATGTCGCAGCGCGCACGCGCTACCGCGACGGAGGTGGCAGCCAGCCACTCCGTTTACGTGTCGCAACCGGCCATGGTGGCGAACCTCATCGAGCAAGCCACCGCCGCATGACCTTTCGGTGAGTCCGGCTCGCCCTGCGCAGGAGGGCCGACGCCACCGCGGGCGTCGGCCCACTCTGTTTCCGCGGCACGGCGGCGGTTCCGTGGCACGGCGGCGGTTCCGTGGCACGGCGGCGTTTCCGCGGCACGGCGGTTCCGTTGCACGTCGGCCGCCGGCGCTACGGCAGCAAGGTTGCGCGCCGGGGGGCAGGCCGCGGGCTGGCTCCGCGTGGTGCCCCAAAGGACCCCGTTCCGTTCTTATGAGGTTCGATCTTGACGGCAGGCAGCCAGCGTCGGATTTGATAGAGCGACCGGTCTAGAAGGGGCTTGCCGATGAAGACCAGCACCGATCGCATCCTGACGACGCACACCGGAGGCATCGCGCGGCCGGACGACCTCATCGAGATGATGCGCGCCAAGGAGAACGGCCGGCCGTACGACGAGGAGATGTTCGAGAAGCGCGTCACCGCGGCGGTCGAGGACTGCGTGCGCCGTCAGGTCGAAGCGGGACTCGACGTCATCAACGACGGCGAGCAGCGCAAGAGCGGTTTCGCGACGTACCTGACCGAGCGGATCGGCGGGTTTGAGGCGCTGCCCGCCGACAACGGCGAGCCGGCCGGCAGCCAGTGGCCAGAGGTCAGCGAGTTCCCCGAGTACTACGAGCGCTACTTCAAGACCGCCATGTTCGGCGCGATGCTCAGTCCGCAGCCACGGCTGGTGTGCCGGGGGCCGGTCACCTACAGAGGGCAGCAGGCCCTGGCGACCGACGTCGCCAACCTGAAGGCCGCGCTCGCGGGCCAGCAGTACACCG
The DNA here is from genome assembly GCA_030041275.1 of Streptosporangiaceae bacterium. GTDB lineage: Bacteria > Actinomycetota > Actinomycetes > Streptosporangiales > Streptosporangiaceae > JAJYUU01. Next base: position 33,714 of record JASHOE010000084.1, on the reverse strand, counting down.
AGGTGTTCATGTCAGCCGCGATGCCGACGGGCCTGGCCGAGCAGCGGAACGAGTACTACCAGTCGCACGACGACTTTCTGACTGCGCTAGCCGATGCGGTGCACGAGGAGTACCGGGCCATCATCGACGCCGGCCTCCTCATCCAGCTCGACGATCCGGCGGCATCCGGGCTCTGGGGGCACGCGAGCGCTGAGCCCGCCGCGCGGGCCCGGAGGGTCGGCGCGATGGTCGAGCTCATCAACTACGCGCTGCGCGACATTCCTGCCGAGAAAGTCCGCTATCACACCTGCCACGGCATCAACCAGGGGCCGCACATCCATGATCTGCAGCTGCGCGACTTCATCGAGCCGATGCTCAAGGTCAACGCCCAGGGGGTGTCGTTCGAGGTCATGAATCCGCGGCACTTGCACGATTACCACGCGTTCGAGGACGTGCGGCTGCCGGACGGCAAAGTCATCATTCCGGGAATGCTCAGCAACGGGGGCAACTGGGTGGAACACCCGGAGCTTATTGCTGAGCTCACCGTGCGGTACGCCGACCTTGTCGGCCGCGAGAACGTGATGATCGGCAACGACTGCGGGTTCGCGTCGCAAGCCGCCAGTCGTGAAATCGACCCGAAGGTGGGCTGGGCCAAGTTCGCCGCGCTCGCCGAGGGCGCTCGCATTGCTTCCAGCCGCCTCTGGCGGCACTGAGCCCTCAGTGCGATGCGCGTCAGGAGGTCGGGATGACCTATGCCGCACGGCGCCCGCCGCTGCCGGTAGCCGAGCGCTGGTTCGACGTCTGTGAAGTCGGTGACGGCATCACCCGCATCACGGAGCCGCACGTGCATCCCTACGTCCGGTCCAACGCCTGGCTGATCTGCGGAAGCACCGGGCACCTCCTGGTGGACACCGGGCTCGGCGTGGGCCGCCTCGCCGATGAGCTGGCAGGCCTGCTCGACCGGCCCGTCATCGCGGTGGCGACGCACTCGCACTTCGATCACTTCGGCGGGCTGGGCGAGTTCGCCGAGCGGGCCGCTCATCGCGACGACGGCGCGGTGATAGAGACGGCCGAGGACTACGTGACGCTCCGCGCGGCTACTTACCCTGCCGCACTGGTCGACGAGTTCGAAGCGGCCGGGGAACCGGTTCCCGATCTACTTATCGATGCGCTCCCAGGGTCGGCATTCGACCTGGACGGGTTCCGCACCCCGCCCGTCGGCATTACTCGCTGGCTGGCAGACGGCGATCAGATTGACCTCGGCGACCGCAGCTTCTTGGTGCTGCACTCGCCCGGCCACTCGCCCGGCAGCATCTGCCTGTGGGAAGCCAGGTCGGGAGCGCTGGTGTCTGGTGACGTCCTCGTCGACGGGGAGCCGCTGCTCGACCAGCTGCCGCGATCGAGCCCGGCAGACTTTGCCGGAAGTCTGCGCCAGCTGGCGGACCTGCCGTTGCGCACGGTGTACGGCGGGCATGGCCCGGTCTTTGGCCGTAATCGCGCCCACGAGATCATCGCGGACTACCTGGCCGGAGCTAGCACCTGAGTCGTGAAGCTTGGTGCCGAGGTTATGACATCCGGGCAGACGCCGCAGCCAGCGCAGCGCGCGCCTCGCTGGCGAGCCGGGCGACCAGCTCCCCGGCGGGCAGCTCACTGGTCAGCTCGTGCGTCTGGCCGGCCCACAGGTTGACCAGCTCCGGATTCCCCGCGCTGCGCGCCGCCGCACGCAGCGGGGCGGTCAGGTAATGCACCTCCGGATATGCGGCCGGGGCGGCCTGGCTGTGCTCGTCCAGGAACTGATTGCGGATGCCCCTGGCGAGTCGGCCGGTAAACGCACGGGTCATGGCCGTCGCACCGGGCCTCGCCACGGCGTCACGCTGCACCTGCGTCGTGCCTGCCTCCGGGCTGCGCAGGAACGCGGTGCCCAGCTGCGCGGCGCGCGCGCCAGCCGCCAGCGCGCTAGCGACACCTGCGCCGGTGGTGATGCCGCCCGCCGCGACGAGCGGCAGTTCGGTCTGCGCAGCCACGAGCTGCAACAGCGAGAGCAGGCCGAACCCTGCGAAGGCGTCGACGGCCGGGTCGTCGGTGAAGCCGCCGCGGTGGCCACCCGCCTCCATGCCCTGCGTGATCAGGACGTCAGCGCCGACGCTGGCGGCCTGTGCTGCCTCAGCGGGTGTCGTCACCGTCACCCACGCCTCGCTGCCTGCTGACCGGACCGCATCGATGACGCTCGAGTCCGGGCAGCCGAAGGTGAAGGAGGTGACGGAGACCGGATCTTCGAGCACCAGCGCCAGCTTGGCATCCCAGGCGTCGTCGTCGAATCTTGGCTGTCCGATCTCCGCGCCCGCGAGAGCAGCAGCCGCGCTCAGCCTGGCGGCGTACTCGTCGACCGAGCCGGACGCCGTCGGGAGGCCGGGGACGAACAGGTTCACCCCCAGCGGGCCGGCGGTCATAGCCCGTGCACTCGCGATCTGGTCGCGCAGCGCGCCGGCGCTTAGGTATCCGCCGGCGAGGAAGCCCAGTCCGCCCGCGCTGCTGACGGCGGCCGCCAGCTGAGGTGTTGTGGGGCCGCCGGCTAGTGGCGCGAGCACGATTGGAACATCGATCCGGTCGAGTATCACGTGCGCGATCATAGGCAGATGGCCGCTGATCCAAACGCCGCCCCGCCATCGATGGCGCAGGCACCGCTCGGTGCGAGCGACATACCCGTCAGCCGACTGGCGCTCGGCTCGTGGCGCACGTTCGAGCGCATCAGCCGCGACCGCGGTCTGGCGGTGATGCGGGCCGCGCGCGAGGCCGGGATCACCCTGCTGGATGACGCCCGGTACAACGACGAGACCGGGAAGGCGCCGATCCCGACGGGGTACTCAGAGATCGTCTTCGGCGAGTTGTTCCGAGCGGCTGGCTGGCGGCGCGAGGACGCAGTCGTCACGAACAAGCTGTGGTGGGAGTTCTGGCCAGAGCAGGTGCCGGCGCAGGAGCTGGCTGGCTCGCTCAGCCGGATGGGGCTAGACCATGTCGACCTGATCTATTCCGACGCGCCGCCCGGCGACGTGCCGCTTGCCGATGTCGTTGGCATGATCACGGGCTTGATCAGCGCCGGGCAGGCACGTGCCTGGGGCGCGTTCAACTGGTCGCCAGCCCAGCTCGAGCGGGCGTGGCAGCTCGCAGAGCAGGCCGGCGTTCCCGGCCCGTGCGCCACCCAGCCGCCCTACAGCCTGATCCGGCGGGATGTGGTCGAGGACCCGGAACTGACGAGGGTCGCAGCCGACCGCGGCGTCGCGATCGTCGCTTCCTACGCGCTAGCGGGCGGCGTGCTGACCGGAAAGTACACGGCCGATCCGCAGGCCGGCCGCGCCGCCGGTCAGCTTGACCGGCCACCCTACGCGGCCGCGATGGTGGCGGCCCGCCAGCTGGCCGAGCTGGCTGGCGACCTCGGCCGGAGTCCGGCTCAGCTCGCGATGGCGTTTGTGCTACTGAACCCCTCCGTCACGACGCTGCTCTTCGGTGCGACCTCCCCGGAGCAGGTGGCCGCCAACGCAGGAGCGCTCAGGGTGGCCGCCGAACTCACGCCCGACGAGGTCAACCGGCTGCGTGCGATCGGCCGGCCTTAGGACTGCGCGGCCCGGCCGAGGTCTGCGGCCCAGTCCGCCAGCATGGCGATGACGTCGCTGGTGAGTCCCACTGCCGGGTCGATGTCAATCAGCAGCGTGGGGGCAGTGCGCTCGCGCGCCCAGGTGTAGTGATCGGACTGATGCGCGTCGTCGATCCACGCGCACGCCCGTGCGCCGACCGCGTCGATCACGGCGGGTAGCTTGCGGAAGTCCACGTCTCGCCCGCTGAGCGGAAACTCGATGACCGGCAGCTCGGGCATGGCCAGCACCGGGCAGATCAGCGTGTTCGCCCGGTGCTCCCAGGCGGTGGCCCAGACCAGCTCGTAGGCCGATGCCAGTGATGTCAGCAGCTCGCCGTGACCGGGGGACAGCAACACCCGCTCGCCCGGGAAGAAGCCGTACTCGTGGTATCCAGCTGGGCAGCTCTCGGCGTGCCACGGGTTCAGCACTCCGTCCACGTCGACAAGCAGCACCGGGCGCGAGTCGGAGTCGCTGAGGATCACCGGTCCACCTCAGCACTGCCTCGCTGGGACTCGCCGGCCGCGCCAGGACGGGGAATGCGCAGCCCGTCAAAGGCAACAGCGCAGACGGCATCGCCCAGCTCGGTGGCGCCAGCCCCGGTGGTGTCCTGGCGGTCCGGGCGGTACCACTCAACCAGCGAGTTGATCATGCCGAACAGCAGCCGCGCGGTCACGGCCGGGTCGACATCGGGCCGGATGTCGCCGTCGCGCTCGGCCTCCTTCACCAGTTCTGCCACAATCTGGTCGAACTCGCGGCGACGGGCGAGCGCGCGCCGCTCCGTGCTGGTGTTACCGCGGGCCCGCAGCAGCAGCGTGACATCGGGCAGCCGATCGGCCAAGACACCCACGCTCGCGCGGACTAGCCACTCCAGCCGCTCGATGGCCGGAAGCTCGCTCGCCCGCACCTCGTCGGCGACGGCGAACAAGCCGTCTAGGGCCCGGTCGAGCGCCAGCGCCAGCAGGTCTTCCTTGCTGCTGACGTGGTAGTAGATGGATGACTTGGAGATGCCGAGCCGACGGGACAAATCCTCCATGCTGGAGCCGTCATACCCGCGTTCGTTGAAGACAGCCACCGCCACGGCGAGCAACGACTCCAGGTCGTAGCCCGGCCGCCCGCGCCGTCCGGACCGGGTTGCCTGGCTGCGCCGCGCCTGGCCATCCGCCATGGCGCAAAGATAACGTACCGAACGACCGGTCAGGATTTCGGCCGACGCCGGGCGCGCGCTGGTCGGCTACGAACAAGGCGGACCCGCTGCAGTGTACGCACACCCGTACGTAACTGGCGCGCCGTTGACTGCAGACTCGGGCGGCAGCGCACCCGATGCGCTGCCAGGCCGGCTTTGCGCCGCCGCAGATCGTTGTCCCGCGCTGCTTCCCATGGTATGAACGACTAGCTCTCGTTACGGCGTGGTTTCTGGCATTCTGCGCAGGGGCAGCGCCCACGGTGCCGCGTGGCGGCAAGGGGAAACACATGGCGAGTCCTGCGCGTGGTACGCGATTCTCGGCAGTCCTGGTCAGGTCGCGAGGCGCGCTGTGCGCCGCGGGGCTGCTTGCGCTGCTCGTGGCGTGCAGCAGCACCCCGCCGCAGGCGAAACCGGTCGCGCACTCCTCGGGTGTGCCGGCCGGTTACACCGAGTTCCGCGACTCAGCACGCGGCTACTCGCTGGCAGTTCCGTCCTCTTGGGTCCAGATCAACGTGCAGTCTGGCGCTGCGGCCGCTGAGTTTGCCCAGCTGCTCAAGGAGAAGCCGCAATTCACCCAGGTGTTCGGCAACAACCTAGCCACTCTCGAAAAGGAGAACCTGAGCCTGCTCGCAGTCGGTCCGAACGGCACGAGCGCGAACATGGTGGTGGAGCAGGGAAGCGGGACGCTGACGGCCGCGCAACTCGGGACTGTGTACTCAACGGAATTGCAGCCCAGCTATCAGCGCGCGGGCATCAAACTGCTTGGCCACGGGGCTGCGCGCCTCGACGGCTATCCGGCGCTGCGGACATCCATCGTGTTTACCATCGGGACGGCCGCGCGGCCAGAGACGCAATTCATCGCGGGTGTGCACGGCCGCATCTACATCCTGACCGTCGCGCTGGCTTCGGCGACCCTGGCTGACGAGATCGCCGGGACTGTCCGTTTCAGCTAGTGCGCGCGGACGGCAGAAGGCCAGCGCGCAGTACCCAGGGCTAGGTGACTGGCAGGGGCTGCTCGGCCCAGATCGTCTTACCATGCTCGGTCTGGCGGGTTCCCCAGCGCTCGGTTAGCTGGGAGACGAGGAGCAGGCCTCGGCCGCCTTCGTCGAGAGTCCTGGCCCGACGGAGATGCGGCGCGGTGCTGCTCCCATCCGATACCTCGCAGATGAGCGTCCGGTCCCGGATGAGGCGTAGCTGGATGGGACTCTCGGCGTACCGGATCGCGTTGGTCACCAGCTCGCTGACGACGAGCTCGGTGACGAACGCCGCGTCATCAAGGCCCCAGCCTGCCAGCTTCTCGCCTACCTGCTTACGGGTGTCGGCGACGACGGCTGGGTCATCGGCCAGGTCCCAGGTGGCGACCCGGTCGTTTTGCAGCGCCTGGGTGCGGGCGACGAGAAGCGCCACGTCGTCCGCGTGCCGCTCGCCGAGCACCGCCTCGAGCACGTTGTCGCACGTGGTCTCCAGTGATGGCGCGGGACGGTGCAGAGCGGACCGCAGCTGTTCAAGCCCGACGTCGATGTCGTGATCACGGGACTCGATGAGGCCATCGGTGTACAGAGCAAGAATGCTCCCTGGCGGCAGTTCGATCTGCGTGCTCTCGAAGGGCAGACCGCCCAGGCCTAGCGGCGGACTCGCCGGCATGTCTACGAAGCTCACGGCGCCATCGGGAGTGACGAGCGCAGGCAAGGGGTGGCCGGCCCTGGCCAGGCTGCACTGCCGCGACACCGGATCGTAGACCGCGTACAGGCAGGTGGCGCCGACGTCGTTCGCCGCGTCGTCATCACTGTCATCCGCTCGGGCCGAGAGCCGGCTGACGAGGTCGTCAAGCCGGATAAGGAGCTCGTCGGGGGCAAGGTCGACGTCGGCGAGTGTTCGCACCGCGGTGCGCAGCATGCCCATGGTGGCAGAGGCGTGGATGCCGTGGCCAACGACGTCACCGACGACCAGGGCGACGCGCGCTCCGGAGAGCGGAATCACGTCGAACCAGTCGCCGCCCACTCCGGCACTCGCGCTGGCCGGCAGGTATCGGCTGGCGACCTCGACGGCTGAATGCTCGGGGAGTCGTTGCGGCAGCAGGCTGCGCTGCAGGGCGAGAGCGGTTGTCCGCTCGTGGGTGTACCGGCACGCGTTGTCGAGAGACAGTGCCGCTCGAGCCGTCAGCTCTTCAGCGAGCAGAACGTCGTCCTGCTCGAACGGTTCCGGACGCTGGCCACGGACGAAGGCGGCGACCCCGAGAGTCAGCCCGCGGGCTCGAATCGGCACCGAGAGGATCGAGTGCAGGCCGAAATTGCGGATCGCGGCCGCCCGAGCCGGATTGTGACCGGTTGCTTCGAAGAACGTGGGATCGTCCTCGGTCATCAGTACCGCCTCGCCAGTCGCGAGGGCGCGTGCTGACGGGAACGACTCCGGATGAACGTCGAGCTCTCCGGGCCTCACCGCGGCCTCGGGCACACCGGGAAAGATGGACTGATGGGCGACTCGACGCAGCGCGACGGTCCCCGGTGGCGGCCCCAGACTCGTGTCGTCATCGAGAAGCACGGCGTCGAGCAGGTCAACGACCACGAGGTCGGCGAACTGGGGTACCGCGATATTGGCCAGTTCCTGGGCTGTTCTCGTGACATCGAGGGTGGTACCGATGTGAGTACCCGCCCGGTTCAGGAGGGTCAGCCGCTGGCGGGCCGCGTGCTGCTCGGAGATATTGAGCACCCCGATCCATACCGCCTGCGTGCGGCCTGCCGCGTCCTTCAGCGGCGAGACCGATACCGACCAGGCGCGCTCATGGGTCTCGACCGGTACGCGACGGTATGTCTCACGCTGCGTAGCCTCACCTGTCTCGAGCACTCTGCGCATGTTGCGCTCCAGTGCGTCGTACTGGGGGCCCTGCAGTACATCCGTGAGGCGCCGTCCGCGGAGATCGTCCTCGGTAAGACCGAACATCCGGCACATACGGTCATTGACGCGCAGGCAGACCAGGTTCCTGTCGTGTATGGCCAGGGCGTACGGAGACTGGGTGAACGCCCAGTCCACGTATGGCGCGTCGATGCTGATGTAACCGTCCATCGCCACCCATCCATCGCCACCCGTACCGCGCTTGTCCTCGTCCTCCTGACATCGTGTATCACAACGGGCTACTGGTACTTAACGCCCAGATCGTGCGGCGAACGCGGCGATCCGCCCGTAGCCGCGAGGCTCCACCTACACCACACTAGTTAAACGACCGGATGCTCCCGGAAGAATCCATGGCAACTTGACCTGGGTGTATGCCCTGTGGTTACCGTTCGACCGGTCGGCGAAATCTTGGACTGGCGAGGAGCGAGCAATGGCGCTGCTGCGAAGCTACGTAACCGGGACGTGGGTAACTCCCGAGGGTGATGGGCGGCCGGTGTTCGATGCGGTAACCGGCGAAGAAGTCGCTAGGGTCTCGTCCGCTGGCGTCGACATGGCGGCGGCGCTCGACTACGGCCGGTCCGCTGGCGGTCCCGCGCTGGGCGCCCTGACCTTTCATCAGCGAGCTGGCTTGCTGAAGGCGCTCGGGTCCTATCTCCGCGAGCACCGCGACGAGCTGTACGCGCTGTCAGCGCAGACGGGCGCGACGCTGGGCGACGCCAAGTTCGACGTGGACGGCGGGATCGGCGTACTGCTTAGCTACGCGAGCAAGGCGCGCCGCGAGCTGCCGAACGACACCATCTGCACCGACGGCGGACTTGAGCCGCTTGGCCGGTCGGGCCAGTTTGTCGGCCAGCACATCATGACCTCGCGCCGGGGTGTGGCGGTCCAGGTCAACGCTTTCAACTTCCCTGTCTGGGGGCCGCTGGAGAAGCTGGCGCCCGCCTTCCTGGCCGGTGTGCCGAGCCTCATCAAGCCGGCGAGCCAGACGGCGTACCTGACCGAGCGGCTCGTGCACCTCATTGCTGACTCCGGCCTGCTGCCTGACGGTGCCGTGCAGCTGGTTTGCGGCAGCGTCGGCGACCTGTTCGATCACCTGATGGAGCAGGACCTCGTGTCATTCACCGGATCAGCCGCCACCGCCCGGCAGCTGAGAGCGCACCCGGCCGTGGTCGGCCGGGCCGTGCGCTTCAATGCCGAGGCTGACTCGCTGAACTGCTCGATCCTCGGCCCCGACGCGAAACCCGGCACACCTGAGTTCGACCTGTACGTCCGGCAGCTCGTGACTGAGATGACCGTCAAGGCGGGTCAGAAGTGCACCGCCATCCGGCGCGCGCTCGTGCCAACGGGCCTGGCCGGCCCCGTCGCCGAGGCGGCTACGGCGCAGCTCGCGCGCGTCATCGTCGGCAGCCCCGCAGACGACACCGTGCGGATGGGCGCGCTGGCGAGTTTGGAGCAGCGCGAGGAGGTCCGCCGCGGTGTCAAGGCCCTGCTCGCAGCGGGCCGGCTGGTCTTCGGCGATCCCGAGCACGTCGACGTGGTGGGCGCCGACGCCGAGCGCGGGGCGTTCATCTCGCCGCTGCTGCTGCGCTGCGATGACCCGGGCCGTGCCGAGCCGCACGAGATCGAGGCGTTCGGGCCGGTCGCGACGATCATGGAGTACGCCAGCGCGCAGGACGCGATCGGCCTGGCCGCGCGGGGCCGCGGCAGCCTGGCCGGCTCGATCGTCACCGGCGACGCGCAGTTCGCCCGCGAGGTCGTCCTCGGCACCGCGCCCTGGCACGGTCGCCTGCTCGTGCTGGACAGTGACGATGCGCCGGAATCAACCGGCCACGGCTCGCCGCTCCCGGCGCTGGTTCACGGCGGCCCCGGTCGCGCCGGCGGCGGCGAGGAGCTCGGCGGCATCCGTGGCGTGCTGCACTACATGCAGCGGACCGCCGTGCAGGCGAGCCCGCGCGTGCTGACTGCGGTCACCGGCAGCTGGGTTCCGGGGGCCGCCCGCGACGCTGACGGAGATCATCCGTTCCGCAAGTCGCTCGCCGACCTGCGGCCGGGCGACACTGTCGTCGCCGGGCCGCGCCGGGTGACGCTTGCCAACATCGAGCACTTCGCCGAGTTCACCGGCGACACTTTCTACGCCCACATGGACGAGGAGGCGGCGAAGGCGAACCCGTTCTTCGACGGCCGCGTCGCGCACGGCTACCTGGTGCTGTCGTTTGCGGCGGGCCTCTTCGTGCAGCCAGACCCTGGGCCCGTCCTGGCGAACTACGGGATCGAGAATCTGCGCTTCCTCACTCCCGTCTATCCAGGCGACGACCTTACGGTGACGCTGACGTGCAAGCAGATCATTCCGCGTGAGGACGCCGGCCACGGCGAGGTCCGCTGGGACACCGATGTCACGAATCAGGACGGCGCCTCAGTCGCTAAGTACGACGTGCTCACGATGGTCGCCAAGAACTGGCCGTAGGCGGTGGGCGGTAGGCGGCTGCCCACGCGCCAGGTCAGCTCAGTCGGTGTTCTTCCCGCCGCCGGTCGGCCACGTACTAGCTGCGCTGGACCGTCTTGCTCATCACGCTGTGGTACTTGCCCTTGCTGCGGTCGTAGCTGAATCCGGCCTGCTCGAACAAGCTTCGCGTGCCGCTGTACAGGAACGACGCCGAGATCTGCTGTCCGGCGGTGTCCTGCGGGTAAGCCTCCACCACGCCGCCGCCCGCCTGTGCGATCAGGTCGAGTGCGCCGCGGAGCGCGACGCCTGCCAGTCCCTTGTGCCGGTGATGCTTGTCCACGAAGAGGCAGGTAAGGCGGTAATCGGGCAACGTGCCGAGACCCGCCGCGTACTCCTTGCGGTGGTAGATGTTCGGCAGTTCCGCTGGCGTCCCGTACTGGCACCAGGCCACCGCCACAGCACCGTCGAACACCAGCGCGGCGTGTGCCAGGCCCTCGCTGACCAGGCGCTCCTTGCGGGCGCGGTTGTCCTCGCCCGGTTGCCGCACGCCACAACCCCGCTGGAATCGCATGCACCAGCAGCCCCCGCCCGCCGCCCAGCACGAACCGTGGACCGCGTTCCAGCAACCGTTGTGCCGCTCGGCCAGGGCCGCGAAGTCGGCCCACGTGTCAGGGCTCAGCGGCCTGATCGCGTACTCGCTCAATTGCCACCTGCCTTCTTATCGGCCTCAGTAAGGCTGCAGGCTATGACCAGTTCCGGACGATGCACGTCCGGAACTGAATGCTCGCTTCGCGGCGGATCACGTTTCCGATCGGGCTCGGCCAGGCTGCGGATCAGCGCAGTGGCAGCAACAGTGGCTGAGCGGGCGTCTGCCACCCGATGATCAGCGGTCGGAGTCCGTTGACCGTGACCCACCGTCTCTGGGCGGCGCCGCTGGCGGCCACTACGTGCCGTCTTCCAGCTCGGGATGGCAGCGGCAGGAGACCGGCGGCGATGGGCCGCGAGTTGATGACCAGTTGCCCACCGCCTGTCGTGACGTTGATGAATCGGTGCGCGGAGGCGCTCGTGGCGATTCCGATAATCTCGGGAGCGCCGGCACTGTTGGTGGTGAGCGCGTACGGGCCCCCAGGTACGGTCAGCGTCGCGGCGCCGCCGCCGGTGTTGACCGTTACCGACTCGGGAGCCGCGGAGAACGCGATCTGCGCCGGGCCGCTGGCCGTGGTGACTGCGGCGGTCGCGGCGCCGAGCCGGCTGGCGACCAGCTGACCGCCGCCGGTGTCGGCGCGGAGCGGCCCGGTCAGGCCGTTGATCTGGAGCGGCCCGCCGTGTGTGCTGACCGTCAGCGGGCCGTGGATGTCGGTTGCGCTGACGAGCGTGCCATCGGAGTCGAGGTTCGCGCCGGATGTGCCCGAGATGACCAGCGGACCGCCCGATGCCGTGACTGTCACGCTGGGAGGCACCCGCACCAGAAAAGTGACAGAGCAGTTCCTCGGCGCACAGCCGGGATCGGCCAAGGACAAGCGGCCAGCCGACACGGATTCCGCCACGGCGGGAGCGCTGCCGTGGTAGGCGATCGTCTCGGTGACCTGAACGTTGCTGACCGGTGCCGCCGTCACCTGGATCAGCCCGGCGTAGCCCTGGATGTTCAGGCTGGTGACCGGCTGTTGCACGGTCTGCGTCCGGGTCAGGATCCTGGTCTGCACCACGGGCGGTGAGCTGGCCCCCGCCAGCGTCTGCGACACCCCGGCCGACACGATGAGGCGGGCACCTGGGACCGCGAGGGCCGCGGCCGTGGCCAGTCCGCACAGCCCCCAGACCCACCGGCCGGGCGGCGTTACCCGGCGCACGGCAGGTCCACGGTGATCAGCGTCGGACCACCGGATGGGCTGGTGATCTCGAAGGTCCCGTCAACGGAGGACGCGCGCATAGCGAGGCCAGCCAGGCCGGTGCCGCGAGCCGGCTCGGCGCCACCTGCGCCGTCGTCGCTGACGATGACGTGCAGCCGGCCACCGGCGCTTTGCACGAACACCTCTGCCTGGCTGGCGTGAGCGTGCTTGACGACGTTCGTCAGGGCTTCGGACACCACGAAGTAGGCGACCGCCTCGATCGCTGCCGGCGGGCGGCTCGGCAGGTCCACGGTAAGCCGGACCGGGAGCGGCACGCGCGCCGTCACCCCGGACAGCGCCGCGTCCAGACCGCGGTCCTCGAGCACGGCCGGATACAGCCCGCGGATCAGGTTCCGCAGCTCAGTCAAGGCGGCCTTGGCTTCCTCATGAGCTTCCGCGATGGCGTGCCTAGCTTGTTCGGTCGTGACGGCCTGGGCCCTCGCCATGCCCAGGTTCATAGCCAGGGACACCAGCCGCTGCTGGGTGCCGTCGTGCAGGTCTCGTTCCAGTCGCCGGCGTTCCGCGTCGGCAGCGTCCACCGCGCCGGCTCGCGTCTGCGCGAGCCGGCGCACCCGATACTCCAGTTCCTCAGTTCGGCTCGGTCCAAGCAGGGCGCGCGCTGTCCTGGCGTCCAACGTTGCGGCAGCCCGAGTCAGCCATGGGGCCGCGAACAGCAGGACGATCCCGGCGGCGGCGAGGTAGGCATCCAGCGGAATGCCCAGCATCGCGGGCGGGTGGTTAGGCGACTGGCCGCGCCAGAGCAGGCCCTGGTGCGGCAGCGCCCACGCGTAGCCGTACACCAGGGCATACAGGATGCCGGCCAGCCACGCTCCGAGCACGGCGATGCCACACGCTGCCAGCGCCGGGCCAGCCACCAGGTGGTAGCAGAGCTGACGCCAGGTGGCGCGGGACCGGGCGGCGGCGGAGATGCCGTGCGCAGTCAGCCTTCCTGGCATGACCGGCTGCCGCGGTATCTCGACCCCCAGGGTGGCTCTCACTCGGTGGCGCTGCAGCCGGGTCAGGGCTGGCACGGAGAGGAACACAGCCGCCGCCTCCACCAGCCACAGCAGGTGCAGCGGCAGGCCCGCGAGCAGCGGCCACCTCGACACCGCCCAGTTCCTGGTCCAGTAGCCGAACACGACCGGGACCAGCAGCCCGCCAAGTTGTGCGGGGATAGCCGCACAGACGTATAGGGCCTCTGACCAGTCACGCAGCGGCCACAGGACGCGGCGAGAGCCGGGGGCTCGGGCGCCGCTGCGCCAGCTGAGGGTGGTCACGGGCTACACGGTAGGCGCTGTGGGCGGGCGAGCTCAATGCAGCGGGGTTCACCTGGCGAGGTGCAGCTGGCTGCACCCCGGATCCGGAGCTTAGCGCCACTGCGCCGGGATCCCCCGATGCGCCATGCTGGCCAGCGCGCTCGGCGGTTCTGACACGGGACGGAGACGTGGGACGGAGGCTCTGGTGACTCAAGTGGACTCCACGGCCACCAGCAACGGCCAGAGTGAGGCACTCGGCCGGCGGTCACGGCGCGGCTCGCGACTGACCCGGCAGCGGAGATTGCTGCTGGCGGTCGGCGCCGCGGCGGCTTTGCTGGCTGTCGGCGGGCTGATTGGCGCGTCGTTTGTCAAGTCACCGCAGCAGCTGGCCGCGGACTCCGCGGCTCCGCCGCCGACGGCGACCACGGCGCCGGTAACGTCCCAGGTGCTGACCTCGTCGGTGCAGATGCGGGGCGTCGTCTACGCGTCAACGCAGTACGACGTGTACGTAACGGCGCCGTCGTCGGGCTCGCTGTCAGCTTCGCAGTCGGCCGGGGGCGGTTCCTCCGCCGGGGAAGGCTCGTCCGCCGGGGCGTCCACAGGCGCGGTCTACATCTCGAAGCTGGAGGTCGCGACCGGCGACGCGATCACCAACGGCGAGCAGCTGGCCGAGCTTGACGGTGAGCCGCTGTTCGCGCTGGCGGGCCCGGTGCCGGGGTGGCGCGACCTGACGCCCGGGGAGAGCGGGCCGGACGTGACCGAGCTCCAGCACGCCCTGGCGTCGCTCGGGTACTACGACGGCGCTGACACGGCGGGGTACTTCGGCTCGGCGACCGAGTCCGCGGTATCGGCGTACTACGAGCACCTCGGCTACCCCCCGCCGGCTTCGGGCGGCGTGCCGGCGGCAGACGTGGTGTTCCTGCCGTCCCTGCCCGCAACGGTGGTCGCGGTCAACGGCGCGACCGGGCAGCAGCCCGGCCAGCCGTTCCTCGTGCTGGCGGCCCGCGGGTCGCTGGCCCTGACCGGAGAGCTGCCGCCGGCCTACGCGGGGCAGGTGAAGCCGGGGCTGAGAGTGACGATCTACAGCGAGGTCACCGGCATCCACGCCACGGGGACGGTGGCAGGCCTCGGCACGGCGACCAGCACCGTGCCAGCCGGGACCGTGGTCGACATCGGGGGCGGCGCGGGCTCGGCGGGCTCTTCGGGGTCCGCCGGCTCCGCGTCCACCGGATCCGCCGGCTCGGACAGTTCGGGTGTGACGACGTTCATCCCGCTGACCGTGCACCCGTCGGCGCCGCTCCCAGCGGCGCTGAACGGACAGAACGTGCTGGTCAGCGTCGCGACCGGGCAGACCGAAGGGCCGGTGCTGACGGTCCCGGTCGCTGCCATCGTCACCAACGCGTCTGGCGGGAGCTTCGTAACCGTCGTGGGTGCGGGCGGCAGGCAGAACCGGGTCGCGGTGACGCCCGGCATCTCGGAGAACGGCTATGTCCAGGTGAGCCCGGCCAAGCCAGGCGGCCTGGCCGCAGGCGACCGAGTGCTGGTGAGCGGCTGATGACCGCGCCGGTCATCGAACTGCGCGGCCTGGAACGCACGTACCCCGGCCCGCCGCCGGTACATGCCCTGCGCGCGGCCGACCTGGTCATCGACGGTGCCGACTATGTGGCCGTGACCGGGCCGTCGGGGTCAGGCAAGTCGACGCTGCTGCACCTGCTCGGCTTGCTCGACGCGCCGACCGAGGGCAGCTATCTGCTTGACGGCCTCGACACCTCCGCGCTGACCGACCGGGACCGGTCCGCGCTCCGCGGTCAGCGGATCGGAGTGGTGTTCCAGGCGTTCCACCTGCTGCCCTACCGCACCGCGCTGGAGAACGTGCTGCTCGCGCAGCTCTACAACCAGACTCCGCGGGCGGCGCGGCAGCAGGCCGCGACCGGCGCGCTAGAAGCGGTCGGGCTTGGCCATCGGGCCGATGCGCTGCCCACCACGATGTCCGGCGGCGAACGCCAGCGGGTCGCCATCGCGCGGGCCCTGGTGAACCGGCCTGCCCTGGTGCTGTGCGACGAGCCGACGGGGAACCTGGACTCGGCCAACGCGGCCGCGGTGATGGAACTGCTCGACGAGCTGAATGCGGTCGGTTACACGATCGTGGTGATCACCCACGACCCGACGGTCGCCGCCCACGCGCGCCGGACGATCGCGATCAGCGACGGGGTGCTGTCCGAGCGAATCGGCGCCGGTCGTGACTAGCGACGCGACCGGCTTGACCGCACCACGGCTGGCGGCGCGGGACGCGGCCGCCGAGGCGGTCGCGGGCATCGTGCAACGGCCTGGCCGGTCGGCGCTGACCATGCTCGGAACGATCCTCGGCGTCGGTGCGTTCGTAGCCGTGCTCGGTCTGACCGCGACGAGCGCCGGGCAGATCTCCCGCCAGTTCACGCTGCTGGAAGACACCACGGTCACCGTGGCCGACAACGGGCCGACCAACGACGTCGCGCCGCCTGGCACCAATCCCGCGATCGGTTTCCCCGCGGATGCCGACCAGATTGCCGACCACATCAACGGGGTGATCGCCGCCGGAGTGTGGTGGCCGGTCTCTCTTCCGGCCGGTACGAGCTTCACCGGGTCACTGGCGCTGTCGGCGACCGACGACCAGACGGTGAGCTTGCTGGCAGTCTCGCCCGGAGCGGTGCGAGCGATGGGGTTGTCACTGACCGCCGGATCCTCGCTGAGCACCTACGAGAACGACAGCCGCCAGCACGTCGCGCTGGTCGATGCCGGCACGGCGGCGGCGCTGGGCATCTCCGCTGCCCGGCTGCCAAGCCACCCTGCGGTATTTGTCGGCGGGACCGGCTACACCGTGGTAGGCATCTACCACTCGGCCCAGCGGGTCGTCACGGGCGAACCGGGCGGGGTGGTGCTGATCCCGGCGAACACCGCACTGGCCGACTATGGCAACCCGCAGCCGGGCATCGGCAACGAGGACGAGGCGCAGCTGGTCGTTGCCACCAGGGTCGGCGCCGCCCGCGCGGTGGCGCGGCAGCTCGCTGCCGCCGAGCTGCCCACCGATCCCAGCCGTCTGGTCGTGTCGTCCCCGCCCAGCCCGCAGACGCTGCAGAGCCAGGTCACTGGTGACCTGACCGGCTTGTTCCTGATTCTGGCGCTGATCAGCTTGCTGATCGGCGCTGTCGGCATCGCGAACACCACCCTGGTCGCCGTCCTCGAGCGCACCGAGGAGATCGGGCTCCGCCGCGCTGTCGGCGCTCGGCCGCGGCACATCGCCGTCCAGTTCCTGGCCGAATCCACCACGCTCGGCACGCTGGGCGGGCTGATCGGCACGTGCATCGGCGTCGCCATCGTGGTCATCTTCGCGGCGGCCGAAAACTGGACGGCGATCCTCAACCCCGTCTACACGCTGCCTGCACCGCTGATCGGAGCCTTCGTCGGTCTGCTGGCCGGTGCCTACCCGGCGCTGCGAGCCGCCCACACCAGCCCGCTGGCCGCGCTGCGGCATCAGTGACACTCGCGGCTCAAGGAGAACATCTCAATGCGCATCAACGCCCGCCTCAGTGCCCTGGCCTGCTGCTGTGCGGCCCTGGCCGCCTGCACCGCCGTTGCGCCCAGCGGACCGAAGAACACCGTGCACGCGCCCAGCGTCGGTAAGCCGCCGCCACCGGCCTCGGCCCAGGCAGCGTTGTCGAGCGAGGCATTCACTCCCTACGCCGGGCTCGGCGTGTCCAGTGACGACGGGCTGGCGCCTGGTGAATCCGAATACGCCCTGGCCGGACCGTGCATGACAGCTGCGGGCTATCCGGGGGTGACCGTCACCGACGGCATCGTGCCGATCTCCTTCTACCTCAACGGGCCAAGCAGCCTGACGTTCACCCAGCCCTGGGGCGGATGGGGATACCTCGGCACCGCCGACGCGCAGCAGTACGGCTTCCTGATGCCCGCCGGCTCGGCGCTGACCGTCCTGGGCCTCGGCCAGGGAACCCTGGCACAGAACGGGCCGACCGTCCCAGCGGCGGAACAGGACGCGGCCGGCAAGTGCGGCGCCATCATGCAGGACTTCTACGAGGCCGTTCAGAAGGGGCCGCTGGCCGGAATCTTCGCTCTGGCCAGCGACATCACGAGCGACGTGCAGCATGACCCGGCGGTGATTGCCGCGCGCCGGGCCTGGTCCGCCTGCATGGCGGAGAACGGCTACCGCCTCGGCCAGCCGCAGGACGTGTTTAACCAGGAGTTCCAGACCATCTATGGCGGGCAGCGCACGATCACCCCGTCAACCCAGGTCAGCGCCGCCGCCGACCAGGCACAGCTCGCTGTTGCGGCCACAGACGCCGACTGCACGCAGTCCACCGATCTGGCCGGGATCTACTTCGCGGTCCAGACGAGCTACGAGCAGCAACTCGTCACCGCGAACCAGCAGGCCCTGGCCGCCGCGGTCAGCCAGTACCGCGCTGCCTATGCCAACGAGCTGAAGCAGCTGCCAGCGCTGCTGCGGACGACAAAGGCCGAGCCGAACCCCGGGGGCGGGACGCATCACCGCAGCTGACGAGATAGACACGAACGGGAGTTACGTTGGAACCCGTGACAGACGAGCCGGTGCCAGCCGAGTCAGGCCGGCTCCGGGTGGTCATCGGCGAGGACTCGGTGCTGCTGCTGGCGGGTCTCTCCAAGCTGCTGGACGGCGCCGGCTTCGAGGTCGTGGCGACGGCGGGTGACGCCAGCGCGTTGCTTGACGCCGTTGAGCGGGAACGGCCTGACGTGGTGATCGCGGACGTCCGCATGCCGCCGACGCACACCGACGAGGGCATCAGGGCCGCGCTGGTGATCCGTGACCAGTGGCCAGCCATTGCGATCCTCGTGCTGTCGCAGTATGTCGAGGAACGTTACGCCGCCGACCTGCTGGCCGCGAACACCAGCAGCGTGGGCTATCTGCTGAAAGACCGGGTAGCGGACGTGGCCGAGTTCCTCGATGCGTTGCGCCGGGTGGCGGCCGGGGGCACGGCGCTCGACCCCGAAGTGGTGGCGCAACTCCTGGTTCGCCGCGGGAGCGACCCGCTGGACGTCCTGACCGAGCGGGAACGCGACGTGCTGGGGCTGATGGCTGAGGGCCGCTCTAACGCCGAGATCGCAGCGGCCCTCGTGATCACCGACAGCGCCGTGAGCAAGCACATCAATTCGATCTTCGCCAAGCTCGGGCTGTACCCGGGCGACACGGGCAACCGGCGGGTCCTCGCGGTGCTGCGCTATCTCGGTGCGGGGCCGGGGTCACCCGCCACCTGAACCGCAGGCCGCCGCATTCCTCCTGATATCTCTCGAAGCTCACCCCTGACGTAGAGTCTGTCGCCGTGACGACCTGGTGGATCCGGGCCGGTCACCAGCGACTAAGCTAGGGAGTTACCAACCGAATGATCGGTTTATAAAGGAGCCGCCATGACCGGACCGGCCGCGGACTCAGCCGATGCGGGGCAGCGGCCCGAGCTCACGGGCCTGGAGCACGACTTCGAGGGCACCATCGCCAGCGAGCGCCGGATCGAGCCGCGGGACTGGATGCCGGACGCGTATCGCAAGACGATGATCCGGCAGATCGCCCAGCACGCGCACTCGGAGATCATCGGAATGCAGCCCGAGGGCAACTGGGTGACCCGTGCCCCGTCGCTGCGCCGGAAGGCCATCCTGCTGGCCAAGGTGCAGGACGAGGCTGGCCACGGCCTCTACCTCTACAGCGCCGCCGAGACGCTCGGCGCTGACCGGGAAGACCTCACTAACCGGCTGATCACCGGCGCGCAGAAATACTCCTCGATCTTCAACTACCCGACGCTGACCTTCGCCGACGTCGGCGTCATCGGCTGGCTCGTGGACGGTGCGGCGATCTGCAACCAGGTCCCGCTGTGCCGCTCGTCGTACGGGCCGTACGCCCGCGCGATGATCCGCATCTGCAAGGAAGAGTCGTTCCACCAGCGGCAGGGATACGAGCTGCTGCTGACGATGATGCGCGGCACCGAGGCCCAGCGCGAGATGGTCCAGGACGCCACGAACCGGTGGTGGTGGCCGTCGCTGATGATGTTCGGCCCGCCCGATGCGGCGTCGCCCAACACCGAGCAGTCCATGCGCTGGCGGATCAAGCGGCACACCAACGACGAGCTGCGGCAGCGGTTCGTCGACATGACCGTCCCGCAGGCCGAGGCGCTCGGCGTGACGCTCCCTGACCCGCAGCTGCGCTGGAACGACACCCGCGGTAACTACGACTTCGGCGCCGTCGACTGGGACGAGTTCAAGCGCGTCGTGTCCGGGAACGGTCCGTGCAACGCGCAGCGGATCGCGCACCGCAGGGCCGCGCACGAGGACGGCGCCTGGGTCAGGGAGGCGGCCGCCGCGCACGCCGCTAAGCGATCGGAGGCCGCGGCATGACAAACCCCATTAACGAAGGGAACGGGGTTCCCTCGCCCGCGCCGCCGCGGTCGAGCTGGCCGCTCTTCGAGGTGTTCCTGCGCAGCAAGCGCGGTCTCAACCACGTCCACGTCGGATCGCTGCACGCCGCTGACGCGCAGATGGCGCTGCATCACGCGCGCGACCTGTACACGAGGCGCAACGAGGGGGTCAGCATCTGGGTGGTGAAGGCCGCCGACATCACCGCGTCCAGCCCGGACGAGAAGGATCCGTTCTTCGCGCCGAGCGGCGACAAAGTGTACCGGCACCCCACGTTCTACGAGATCCCCGACTCGGTCCCGCACATCTGAGCCGAGTTGACTGGAGCATCTGATGGGCTTCGACACCGCCTACGAGGCGATCACCGAGGAGACCGACACCGGTCACCGGTGGGCGTTCGGCACCGGCTTCACCGACCCGCTGGCCGGCGTGGACACCACGGTGCCCGCCGGGATCGACGGCGATGACCTCGCCGCGTACTGCCTCATGCTCGGCGACGACTCGCTCGTCATGTCACACCGGCTGCAGCAGTGGCTCGCCAGGGCGCCCGAGCTCGAGGAAGAAACCGCGCTCGCCAACATCGCGCTCGACCTGCTCGGCCAGGCCAGGCTGCTGCTCACCAGGGCGGGCGCGGCCGACGGCTCAGGACGCAGCGAGGACGACTACGCGTTCGGCCGGGGTGAGCGCGAGTTCCGCAACGTCCGGCTGACCGAGGTCACCGACGTCGACTTCGCCGGGCTCATCGCCCGCTTGTTCGTCTTCAGTGCCTGGCGACTAGCGCTGCTATCCCGGCTGCGCGACTCGTCCGACCCGGTGCTCGCCGCCGTCGCGGCGATCGGCGTCCGCGAGGTGGCCTACCACCGCGACTACGCCGCGCAGTGGCTGATCAGGCTCGGCGACGGGACGGACTACTCCCGGGCGCGAATGGTGGCGGGCCTCGCCGCCGTCGCGCCGCTGGTGCCGGAGCTGTTTGAGGCTGCCGCGGTCGAGCACCGTCTCGCTGCGGCGGGGGTCGCGGTCGATCCGGCGGAGCTGCAACCGGAGTTCGACGCGGTGCTCGGCCAGGTGCTAGCCGAGGCGGCGCTGGCATGGCCAGACGCGTCTGGTCTCGCGCGGGTTGCTGGTCAGGCCGGCCGGGACGGCGTGCACACCGAGGCGATGGGTTACCTGCTGGCTGAGCTGCAGAGTGTGGCGCGCGCTATGCCGGGGGCGACGTGGTGACCGAATCAGCGACGCTGGCTGAAGCGCGGCGGATCGCTGCGTCCGTGCCAGATCCCGAGCTGCCGATGCTGACCATCGGCGACCTCGGCATCCTGCGCGGGGTCAGCGTCACCGCCGAGCGCGTGACGGTGTCGCTGACTCCGACCTATTCCGGCTGCCCTGCGCTCGCCGAGATGCGTCGCGATGTGGCCGCTCGGCTTGCTAAGGCTGGCTTCTCGCACGTAGAGGTGCGCACCGTGCTGAGTCCGCCCTGGTCAACGGACCTGATCAGCGCCGACGGCCGCAGCAAGCTGGCGGCGGCCGGCCTGGCACCACCCCGTTCCCTGCCAAGGGCGGATGGCCCGGTTCCGCTGACGCTGTTCGCATCCGGCCCGCCGGTCGCCTGCCCGCGGTGCGGTTCGGCCGACACGACGGTGACGGCGGCGTTCAGCGGCACCGCGTGCAAGGACCTGCGCCGCTGCCGCGCCTGCGGCGAGCCCTTCGAGCACGTCAAGGAGGTCTGAGGTGACCGCGGACACGGCTGTCGAAAGCCGGGCGGCGCGGCGGCAGTTCCATGAGCTGACCGTGGCGCGGGTGGACCAGCTGTGCGCCGATGCGGTGGCGGTGACCTTTGACATACCGGCCGGGCTCGCCGAAGAGTTCCGGTTCCGGCCAGGCCAGTCCCTGACGCTGCGCCGGTTCATCGACGGCCGGGACGAGCGGCGGTCGTATTCGATCTGCGCGCCCGCGGGCCAGCCGCTGCGGATCGGGGTGCGCGAGGTGCCGGACGGGGCGCTGTCTGGCTGGCTGGTCAACGACGTTCGGCCGGGGGATGTGATCGAGGTGCAGCCGCCGTCCGGCGCGTTCACTCCGGACCTCCGGGTTCCGGGCCGGCACGTGCTGGTCGCTGCTGGGTCGGGCATCACGCCGGTGCTGTCGATCACTGCGTCAGCGCTGGCTGACGCGACGTCGGAGGCCACGCTGCTGTACGGGAACCGGCGCGCGGACACGGTGATGTTCGCCGACGAGATCGCGGACCTGAAGGACACCTATCCCGTCCGACTGCAGCTCGTGCACGTACTGTCCCGCGAGCCGCAAGAGGTGGACCTGTTCAGCGGGCGGCTGGACGCCGCGCGGCTGCGGCTGCTACTGCCCGCGGTGTGTGATGTCGGCGACATTGACCACTGGTGGCTGTGCGGCCCGTACGGCATGGTCGCCGATGCGATGACGGTGCTCACCGAGCTGGGCGTGCCGGCCGAGCGGGTGCACCGCGAGCTGTTCTTCGTCGAGGACGCCCCGCCCGAGCCCGAGCAGCACGCCGAGCCCGTGCTGACCGGCGGGTGCCAGGCGACGATCATCCTGGACGGGCGGCGGACCACGACGACGATCCCGCCGGGCACGCCGGTGCTCGACGGTGCGCAGCGAGTCAGGCCGGACCTGCCGTTCGCGTGCAAGGGCGGCGTGTGCGGGACGTGCCGGGCCCGGCTGCTGTCCGGCGAGGTGCGGATGCGTCGCAACTTCGCGCTCGAGCAGTCGGAACTGGACGCGGGCTTCGTGCTCACGTGCCAGTCGATGCCGGTCAGCGGCGAGCTGATCGTCGATTACGACGCCTGACGTTCCCTGGTCCCTGGTGGTGGCACCATCCTCTGCTAGGTGAGGAGCGGGGCCGCGCCGACACCACCGACGACGTCGCCGCCGAGGCTGGACCAGCTGCCGAACCCGGTGTACGTAAAAGCCCACACGGCATGATCGGTGCCTTCGGCCAGCACGTCTTGCGGCTGGCCGATCGTAGTGACGGCCGGACCGCTGATCAGTGAGCCGCCTTCAGACGTGGCTGGCGTCCATCCGCCTGCGTCGCTGCCGGACTCCCAGAGCGCCTGATTGGTCCCCTCGCACGCGAAGATGGTCTCGCTTCCCTCCTGCAGAGTGGCGCCCGGCGCACCGATGCACGCCCATGATTGCTCTGCGAACCCGGCGCTCAGCGTGCGGATGTAGATGTGCCCGGTCGTACCGCGGACAAAGAAGGTCATGGTGCCGTCAACGAGCGCTGTGGCCGGCGCGGCGGTCAAGACCCCGCCCAGGCTGGTCCACCCCGAAGTCATGTGCGGCAGGCCTGTCCCGGACCACGTCGTTGTGTTCACCCAGAGCGCGCTGTCGAGGCCCCGGCAGGCAACGGTCAGCGTGGCGGTGCCGGTGATGACAGCCGCAGGCGCGCCGGCGCATGACGCCGGCGCTGGGCCGAGTTCCTGCCAGCCGACGGTCAGCGACCGGACATACAGGTGCTTGGTGGTGCCGGTGGCGATGAAAAGGGGTGGCGCCGGCGTGCTGCCGGCGGCGTTGGGCGCTGCGGCCACTGCAGGCGGGCCGACGATCTGCCCGCCCTCCGGATGCCAGCCGGGGCCAAGCTGCGGTGCCTGCACCCACAGCTGGCCATCTGTGCCTTCCGCCCCGACGGCGACCGGCTCAGCGACGGTCAGCGTGAAGGACTGCGTCGCAGTGCCCGCGGCGTTGCTCGCGGTGATAGTGAACGGGTAGATGCCTGGAGATAGGGCCGACGGCTCACCCTCGAGCAGGCTTCCGGAAAGCTGCACACCCGGCGGCAGGTTACCGGTCGTGGTAAGCGTCGGAGCAGGGTCGCCCTGCACCGAGATCGCGTAGCTGTTATTCGTGTCCGCGACGAACGTGGTTGATGGGCCGGACGTGAAGGTCGGCGGTTGCGTCGAGGCGGTGTAGCCGACGGCGGGTGCGGCCGAGGCGCTGTCGGCGCCCATGACGGTCGCGGGCAGCAGCAGGGCGAGCGACCCGACGGCGGCGGCGAGAGTGGTGGGCGCCGGACGGTAGTGATGCCAGGCGCGGCGTTTGGTGTGGCGCATTGCGCCCCTCTTTCCAGGCTCATCCAGCTGTGCTTGCGGATCGTAGTTGCCGGATCTGATCGATGGGGACTCGCTGACCAGCCGACCGCGTTGGCGGCCAGCCCGCTGCGTTAG
Organism: Streptosporangiaceae bacterium; assembly: GCA_030041275.1. Classification (GTDB taxonomy): domain Bacteria; phylum Actinomycetota; class Actinomycetes; order Streptosporangiales; family Streptosporangiaceae; genus JAJYUU01. Next base: position 9,824 of record JASHOE010000084.1, on the reverse strand, counting down.
CTGAGAGCTGCCGCTTGGACGCCGCCGGTGACGGAGCCGCCGAGGCTGGTGAAGACGCCCCTGTGGATGAGCGCCCCGACGTCGTCGCTACCGAGGCTGCCAGCAAGCTCGGCCAGCAGCACGATGCCCGCGCTGGTCGCGGCGATGCCTGGCCCGCCGACGATGGGGCCGTTCAGTGCGGTGGCCGTGCTCCACCCGGTGCCGCCGTTGGTGGCCTCGTACAGCAGCTGGTCGGTGCCCTGACAGGCGAAAGCTGTCACCCCCGTGGCGGCCTGCAGCGCGGCGGCCGGCGCGCCGATGCAGGCCCACGACTGCTCGGTGTATCCGCCGGTCACCGCGCGGGTGTAGATGTGACCGGTGGTGCCGCGGGCGAAGAACGTCGTCACGCCGCCGACCTGGGCCACCGCTGGCCCGGCGGTGAGCACGCCACCCAGGCTCGTCCAGCCGCTGGTGAATGTCGGCAGCCCGCTCGACGGGACCGTCGCGGTGTCGTAATACAGGGCCTGGTCGGTGCCTTCGCACGCCACCGTCAGGGTGCTGACCCCGCCGCTGGTGGTGATCATCGCAGCGGGGCCGCCCAGGCAGGACGCGACCGGGCTGATCTCCTGCCAGCCGGCGGATAGCGACCGGATGTACAGATGCTTGTCGGTGCCGGTCGCGATGAACAGCGGGGATGCCGGGCTGGTGCCGTTGGGGTTCGGCGGCGCGGCAACCGCCGGCGGCGCGACAACCGCCCCGCCAAGCGAGTGCCATCCCGGGCCAAGCTGCGGCGCCTGCGCATACGGCACGCCGCCGATGCCTTCGGCCGCGACAGCCACTGGTGACTGGACTATCAGCGTGAATGCCTGAGAGGCGGTGCCGGCGCCGTTGGTGGCGTTGACTGTGAAGTGGTACGTGCCGACGGGCGCGACCGCGGGCCCGTTCTCGGTCAGCGCGCTGCCGACGAGGGAAACGCCGGAAGGCAGGCTGCCAGTCACGGTGAACGTCGGGAGCGGGTAGCCGGTGGCCGACAGGTCGAATTGGTCACCCAAGTTCAGCGGGAATGTCGCCGTCGGGGCCGACGTGATGGCGGGAGTCTGCTGAACCGTCATGGAAACCGTGATGCTCGCGGTGGCCAGTTGATTCGTCGCGGTGAAGATGGGGTCGTAGACCCCGCTCGACCCGGCGGCAGGAGTGCCCGCGATTTCCCACTGGTTCGGGCCCGGCGAGGTCAGGGCCAGTCCGGGCGGGAGACCGGTCACGTTTATCGAGGGCTCGGGGTCCCCGGCCACCTGGAACGGGGCGGTGGCGGCCGTGCCTATCGTGAACGTGGTGATCGTTGGCGGCGTAATCGACGGCTTCGTGCCGATGGACAGCGTGAGCGCCTGGGTGTAATCCGGCGCCACGCCGTTGCTCGCGGTGACCGTGATCGGATACTGCCCCTCGGAACCAGCGGCCGGCGTGCCCGAGAGCACGCCAGACGGGTTCATCGTCACGCCGGCTGGCAGCTGGCCGACTTCGGCGTAGGTCGCCGCGGGGAGGGCGGAGCCCTGGATGGCGACGCTGCCAGGCGTGCCCTCGGCCATGATGGCGGATGTGCTCGTGATGACTGGGGACATCTCGTTCGTGGCCGAAGGCGCCAGCACCCAGACAGCCTTGTCCTGCACTGCCTGGGGTGCGACGTAAGCCGATCCGGTTGACGTGTCCACCGCGACCTGCACTCCGCCGCGCTCGATCGTGTCGGTGATGGCGTTGCTGGTCGCGTCGATGATCCACGTCGTGCCGCTAGGAACCGAGGCGCCCGACGCGAACAATGTGTCCGAGGCCGGGTCGGCCGCGACCGTATTTGCCGACCCGGGCAGGTCGATGGGAGTGCTGAGCGTCCCGGTTGCTCCGTTGACAACCGCGAGGTCATCGCCGGTCGCGGTCGCGACGTACACGGTGTCCGTGGCCGGGATCACCGCGAGGCCCTCAGCGTATGGCTCACCCAGGTCGATGGAATCTGTGACGGTGTCGCTGGCGCCGCTGATGGCCAGCACGCTGCCGTCGCTGCTATCTGCGCTCACCCAGATAACGTCGGTCGCCTCGTCCACCGCGAGCTCAGCCGGCTGCAGTGGAGCAGTGCTCACCGTGACGGGCAGGACGTCTGCGGACTCGTCGAATACCTCGACGGAATCCGCACCCGCCTCGGCGACGTAAACGGTGTCGGTCGAGCTATCGACGGCGACGCCAGCCGGTGCTGATCCGGCGGGCAGCGTGATGCTGCCAGTCACCGCGTTGGTCGCACCGTCGATGACGGCCACGGTCGGGACGCTAGTGCTGCCGGTCGGATTCACCGACACATAGATGTCGTCCGTGGCCGGGTCCACGGCTACGCCGCGAGCGTCTCCTGGCAGGTCGATCGTCGTGGTTACCTCATTGGTGGCCGCGTCGATGACGGTGACCACGTCCGTGTCGTCACTTGCGAAGTAGACCGCGCCATTCGCAGAGTCGAACGCAGCAAGGTATGACTCCTGGCTGGTCGGTATGAGCGAGGCTGTGTACGCGGCCGCGGGAGCTGCGGCAGCGCTGTCCGCCCCGACGAGCGTGACCGGTAGCAGCAGGGTGAGCGAGCCGACAGCGGCCGCGAGGGTCGTGCGCACAGCACGGGACTGCTGCCCGGTGCGACGTCGAGTGTGGCGCATGGTGCCCCGTTCCTGATCTTCACTCGCCGGTCTCGTGGATGCGAAGGACTGTGGCCGGTTATGCAACCGGAGTGGGTCAGCTGGCGAGGTTGGCGGCGCTGACACCGCCGATGGCGGCGCCGCCGAGGGTGATCCATGCGGGGAGACTGCCGGCGTAGGTGCGCTGCCAGATGGCGGTGTTGGTGCCTTCGGCCAGCAGGATGGTCTCGTCGCCGTTGGCGCCGATGGCCGGGGTGCCGATGAGGGAGCCGCCGAGGTCCACGGGCGTTGTCCACCCTGATCCGCTGTTGGTAGCCAGCCACAGCCCGTGGTCGGTGCCCTCGAAGCCGACATCGCTGATGCCGCTGCCCGCGTTGGCGGCGGCGGTCGGCGACCCGAGGGAGATCCAGGATGTCTCGGCGTAGCCGGTGGTCAGGGTGCGGGTGTAGATGTGCCCGTTGCTGCCGCGGGCGAAGAAGGTGAGGGTGGCGCCGACCGGCGCGACCGCCGGGGCGGCGGTGAGCACGCCGCCCAGGTTATTCCAGCCGCTGGTGAAAGCCGGCAGCCCGGAGGCTGGCAGGGTGGCGGAGTTGAACCACAACGCGTTGTCGGTGCCCCGGCAGGCCACGGTCAGCGTGAACGGGCCGGTCGACGGCGTGCCGGTGATGACGGCGGCGGGACCGCCGATGCACGTCGCGACCGGGGTTATCTCCTGCCAGCCCGAAGTCAGCGACCGGACGTACAGGTGCTTGTCGGTGCCCGTCGCGATGAATAGTGGTGCCACCGGCGCGCTGATCAGGTTGGGCTGCGCGGCCACCGCGGGCGGCCCGGTGATCTGGCCGCCCATCGGCTGCCAGCCGCTGGCAAGCTCCGGCGCCTGCACCCACAGCTGGCCGTCACTGCCCTCGGCGCCGACGGCGAGGGGTGACCTGACGACCAGCGTGAAAGCCTGCGACGTGGTGCCGGAGCTGTTGGTGGCGTTGACGGTGAAGTGGTAAGTGCCTATCCCGCTCATGCCAAGCGGCGGCTCCTCCAGGAGCTGGCCATCCTCCAGGTCAACGCCCTCGGGCAAGCTGCCCGTCACCGAGAACGTCGCAGCCGGATACCCGCTCGCCGTGAAAGTGAAGACGTCAAACCCGTCCGCCAGGAACGTCGCCGTCGCAGCTGAAGTAATCACCGGCGCGCCAGTGACGGTGATGGGAATCGTGGTGCTTGTGGTGCCGGCGGAGCTTATCGCGGCGAGGACGGGGTCGTAAGTACCGGCTGAGCCAGCGGGCGGAGTCCCGGTGAGTTCCCACTGGCCCGATGCGGTCAGGGTCACCGACAGCCAGGACGGAGAATCGGCATAGAGGATGACACTGGTAACGGGCGGGTTACCGGTGACCTGAAGCGGCACGCTCCCTGGCACTCCCAGCTGGAAAGTCGTGCTCGATGAGGCCGTCACGGACGGCAGTTCGACGATGGTGAGGGTGAAAGCTTGCGAGTAGTCCGGCGCGATCCCGTTGCTCGCGGTGATCGTGATCGGGTAGGTGCCGACAGTACTCGCAGCCGGGTTTCCCGACAGAATGCCAGACGAACTGAGCGTCACCCCCGATGGGAGCGGGCCAGTCTCGCTGAAGGTCGCCACGGGCATGGCGCTGCCGACGATGGTGAAGCTGTTGCTCGTCCCCGTGTCGAACGTTGCGGACGGGCTTGTGATGACCGGCGACCACGCGTTCGCGGCCGATGGTGTGAGCGCCCAGGCGGCGTTCGTCTGCGCGCCGTCGGGCGCTTCATAGATCGATCCGGTCCCTGTGTTCACCGCGATCCCCAGGCCGCCGCGGGGGATCGTGTCGGACACAGTGTTGCTGCTGTCATCAATGACCCAGGTCGTGCCTTGGGTATTGGTGCCCGAGAAGCCCGACGCGAAGAGCGTGCCGGACCCAGGGTCTACCGCGACCGCGTAGAGGAACGCTGGCTCGGTCGTTTGGAGCGTGATTGTGGCGCTGACGGTTCCGTCCGTCCCGTCAATGACGGCCACGGTGAGGTTCCGTTCGGCGGCGTAGACCGTGTCGGTGGCCGGGTTCACGGCTACGTCCTCGACGGTAGCGCCGCTCAGGGCAACTGTCTGCGTCACTGTGTCGCTGCTGCCACTGATCCCGAACACGTGACCGTTTATGTCGGCCACCCAGACAACGTCGGTCGTCTCGTCGACCGCCAGCTGATACGGTCGCGTACCGCTGCCGGTGCTGACGGTAGTCGTCACCGAGTTGGTTGATCCGTCGATCACTCCCACCGCCGACGCCTCTTCGGCCACATAGACGGTGTCGGTGGAGCTGTCGACGGCGATGCCAGTCGGGAGCGATCCAGCGGCCAGGGTGACGGAGGCCGTCACCTGGTTCGTGGCGCCATCGATGACGGCCACGGTGGGCGGGCTCGTGTTCATCGAGGCATAGACGGTGTCGGTGACCGGGTCTACCGCGATGCCCCGGGGAGAAGCCGGCAGAGCGATAGCGGCGGTCACGTTCTCGGTGGCGCCGTTGACGACGGTGATCTGGTTTGTTGTGTCTGCGAAGTAGACGGTGCCGGTACTAGGGTCGACGGCCACGAGAAGGGACTCCAGGCCGGTGGGAATGAGCGAAGCCGCGTAGCCGGCAGCGGGGGCTGCTACGGCGCTATCGGCACCTGTGGCTATCGCGGGCAGAAGTACGGCTAGCGGGGCTACTACCGCAGAGATGATCGTGGCAGTTAACCGAGATCGGTGCCAGGCGCTACGTCGGGACTGACACATGGTGCCCCCGTTTACAAGCTCATGTCACTGTGAGTCCAGATACTTCACTGTCTGGCCCGTAATGGCAAGGCCAGGCGGTTACGTTTTGAACGCGACCTTAGCTGCGGTGCGATGGACCGACCTCGCGGATTGGTTAAGCAGCGCTAAGTAGGTGAGAGAACGGCGCGCAAAATAGGCAGTTCTGCCCTTCCGCGCGCCCACCGCGTGTCCCTACCGTGGTCAGCAGGGGAGGGCGGCCGCATGGATACATCTGGTCGACGAAGCGCGCCTGCTGGGCGGAGCGCGCCTGCTCGGCGGCCGCTGCTACGGCCGTGGCTTGTCCGGCCTCGCTCTGGTGCTCCGGCGGAAGGTAGCTTATGGAGCAGTGTCGGCAGTGTGGCGCGCGGTGCGAAGTAGGCGACCGGTATTGCGGCCTGTGCGGCGCACCGGTGGCGGGGTGCCCGGCTTGTAGCGCACCGGTGACGGGGGGCGACCGGTTTTGCCGGTCATGCGGGTACGCGCTGACGAGTTCCGCGTCGGTGCCGCTGGGGCCCGCGCCGTCGGCGTCGAATGGATCCACGCATCGGCCTGCAGCCCATGATGGCGAGCCGCTCGCCGAGCGGCGGGTGTGCTCGGTGCTGTTCTGCGATCTGGTGGGGTTCACGCCGTTGGCCGAGCGGCGGGATCCGGAAGCTGTGCGAGAACTGCTGTCCCGCTACTTCGAGGTCGCCCGGACCCTCATCGGGCGCTACGGCGGCGTCGTTGAAAAGTTCATCGGCGACGCCGTGATGGCGGTCTGGGGCACTCCGGTTGCGACCGAGGGCGATGCGGAGCGGGCGGTACGGGCCGCCTTGGACCTTGTTGCGGCGGTGGCCGAACTGGGCGACGAGACGGGTATCGCCGGACTGGCGGCTCGCGCCGGGGTGGTGACCGGCGAGGTAGCGGTCACGCTGGGCGCTGAGGCGGAAGGGATGGTGATCGGCGACACTGTCAATACCGCCTCCCGGGTGCAGACGGCTGCGCAGCCGGGTCAGGTGCTGACCGACTCGGCCACCCATCGACTGGCCGGCGGCGGGGTGGGATTCGAGAACGCCGGCGAGCACCTGCTCAAGGGAAAGTCCGAGCCGATAGAACTGTGGCGGGCGACCCGGGTGCTGGCGGCGATCGGCGGGGCTCAGCGGATCGATGGTCTCGAGGCGCCGCTGACCGGCCGGGACGCCGAGCTGCGCACCGTACGGGAGCTGTTCCATGCAGCGGCCGGACGGCGGGTGCCGCGGCTGGTGCTGGTATCTGGCCCGGCTGGCGTTGGCAAGTCTCGGCTTGGCTGGGAGTTCGAGAAGTACGTCGACGGCCTGGCCGATGACATTTGGTGGCACCGCGGCCGGTGCCTGTCCTACGGAGACGCCGCGGCGTTCTGGGCGCTCGCTGAGGTTGTGCGGCAGCGGCTGGGTATCGCGGAAGACGAGCCCGCGCTTGCTGCTGCCGCCAAGCTCGCGGATGGCGTGAACCGAATCGTGGCGGACCCGGCTGAGCGCGCCTACGTAGGGGTGCGGCTGGGCAGGCTGCTCGGCGTTTCCGTGGTTGAGGACAGCGGCGGGCCGCTGTCACGGCAGGAGTTGTTTGCGGGGTGGCGGCTGTTCTTCGAGCGGCTCGCAAACGACGCGCCGCTAGTGGTCGTGATCGAGGACGCCCAGCACGCCGACACCGGGCTGCTGGACTTCCTCGACCACCTCATCGACTGGACCCGCGACCTGCCCATCTACGTTCTCGTGCTGGCCCGGCCGGAACTCGATCTGGCCCGGCCCGGCTTCGGTACCGGCCGCAACCGCACCACGCTCACGCTCGACCCGCTCGACGCGGCTTCGATGGACACGCTGGTAGAGGCGCTGGTGCCGGGCATGCCCGCCGCCGCCCGGGCGAAGGTCACCGGGCAGTCCCAGGGCATACCCCTGTTCGCCGTCGAGACCATCCGCTCGCTGATCGACCAGGACATCGTCCAGCCATCCGGTGGTGTATACCGGCTGATCGGCGACGTTGGCGAGCTGAGCGTCCCGGACAGCCTCCATGCGCTGCTGGCCGCACGGCTCGACGCCCTGGACGCTGCGGTGCGCCGGCTCGCAACTGACGCCGCCGTGCTCGGCACCAGCTTCTCCGCCGAGGCGCTGATCGCTGTGTCCAGTCAAAAAGAAGCAGCGGTCCGGAGCGGGCTGGATGAACTGGTCCGCCGCGAGGTCCTGTCGGTTTCGGCTGACCCGTTGTCGCCCGAGCGCGGCTCCTACCGGTTCGCCCAGCAGATGCTCCGCCAGGTCGCCTACGAGACGTTGTCCCGGCGCGACCGCAAGACCCGCCACCTCGCCGTCGCCGCGCACCTGCGGTCAGCTTTTGCTGGCGACGGCGAGGAAGTTGCCGACGTGATCGCCCGGCACTACCTCGACGCCTTGTACTCCGTACCCGAGGACCCCGACGCCGACCAGATCCGTGCCCAGGCCGTCGCCGCGCTGGTGCGCGGAGCCGAGCGCGCTGACCGGACCGGCGCTCCAGCGCAAGCTGCCGCCAGCTACGCTGCTGCGGCCGAACTGGCCGCTAGCCCCTCCAAAACAGACTCGACTGAGGGCGATGCCGACGCCGGGACGCTGTGGGAGTACGCGGCCCAGGCCGCACTCGACGGCGGCAATGCGGTGGCCGCGATCGACTACGCGAATCGTGCTCGCGACATATGCCACCGTCGCGGCGACGTCCGCTGCGTTGCCCGAGCACGGTCCCTGGCCGGCGAGAGCCTGCGAGCCGCAGGCCGCCACGCGGAGGCCCGGCAAGAGCTCACTGCAGCGCTGGAGGTGCTGCGAGCGGAACCTGACGTCCACACGGTGCGCGCGCTAGGTCGGCTGGCAAGCCTCGAGACGTGGTCTGGTTCACCTGATGCGGACAAGCTGACCATCGAAGCACTCGTGCTCGGCCAGGCACTGCGTGTCGAGACCAAAGAACTGATGAGCCTCTTCCTCAGCCGGGCGATCTGCCTGCTCACGCAGGACCGCCGTCCGGAAGCGGCCGCCTATCTGCGCGAAACCGTTCGGCTGGCTACTCAGGCTGGCGAGGCCCTTCAAGTGGGCCGGGCGCTGCTGAATCTCTCGGACGCTGAGGCCGACACTGACCTCACGGCTGCTGCCGACGACGCTCGCACGGCGGCCGGACACCTGCGCCGGGCAGGAGCCAGCAGGCATCTTGCGGTCGCCATAGCCAACCTGGCCCAGGCGCTGCTCATGCTTGGCGACTGGGACAGCGCCGACGCCGAGCTGAGCAACGCTGTGGACGCTGACGGGCTGGCGAGCTTCGACTACATCGTCGGTTACCGCGGCCTGCTCGCCGCGCTGCACGGTGACGTCAGCTCGGCGCAGTCTTACCTCAACGCGCTTGGGGATCTGATAGCCAGCGAGGATGCACAGGACCGGGCTCTGGTAAGCATCGTGGAGGCCTTTACCGCTGCCGCTTCCAGCCAGCATGGCGCCGCGCTGCGGCACGCCCGCGCGACGCTGTCCTTCGCCGACACGCTGGGGATGACCGCCGACAATATCCGCTGGGCCTGGCCACTAGCCGCCCGCTCGGCCTGGGAGCTCGGCGACACCGTCGCCACCACCGAACTGCTCGCCATGGTGGATGAGCGACAGCCCGGACAGCTCAGCCCGCTGCTGTGGGCCGAACGAGACCTAGCGCGGGCCCGCCTCGCCGCGCACGAGGGCGCTGCGGATGGCGAGGCGTTCCCGCTCGCCATCCGCGGGCTGCGGGAACATGGCACGCCGTACCACCTGGCGCACGGCTTGCTCGACCACGCCGAGTACCTCAGCAGAATCGGCGACTCAAAAGCCGCGGCCGACGCTACGGACGAAGCGTGTGAGCTCGCGGAGAAGCTGGGCTGTCGGCCGCTGCTTGATCGGATCGCCGACGTGAGCCGTCGGGCACCCGCGGTCATCGGCTAGCGCCGTCGGCGCCGCGACAACGACCCTGGCGCGCGCTCCGCTGCTCGCTGCGCGTAGGTATTGCACTTCCGGTGTCAGTTGAGGGCGGTTGCTCCGGTGCCGTTGAGTACGCTGCCGCCGAGGCTGGCCCAGCCGGTTGCGATGGTTCGTTCCCAGACTGCGCCGCCGCTGCCCTCGGCGTAGAACTCGATCTGGCTGCTGGTGGCTGCGATGCCGGGGCCACCGGTCATCGAGCCGCCGAGCGAGGCGGCGGCGGTCCAGCCGGTGCCGGTGCTGGTGGCATACCACAGCGCGTGGTCGGTGCCCTGACAGCCGAACACCGTCTCCCCGGTGGCGGCCTGCACCGCGGCGGCCGGGGAGCCGATGCACGCCCACGGCTGCTCAGCAAACCCGGCACTGATCGTGCGGGTGTAGATGCGGCCGGTGGTACCCGGGGCGAAGAACGTCGTGGTCCCGCCGACC
>JASHOE010000083.1 GCA_030041275.1 Streptosporangiaceae bacterium | reverse complement strand
CGCCAAGGCGGGCCAGTCCGACCCTGCCATCGTGGGCGCCGGCGCGAGCGACCAGCCGCAGGCTGGCGGCAAGGCCGCTAGCGCCGGTGGCGCAGGCGCGGTCCGTCGGCCGGATCCACTCCTCGCAGCTGCCGATCTCGCAGACGCCAACGGGGCGGGTGCGGAGGAGGCCGGCTCGATGGAGGAAGCCGACTCCTTGGAGGCGGAGGCCGTGCCAGCTGGCCAGCCGGCCGGCGGCGGCCAGCCCCGTGGCGCGACCGCGCGACCACCGGGCGTGCGGCAGCAGCCGGTTCGCCGGTCTGCGGCGCAGCGGCGACCAAGCGGCAAGAAAAAGCGCCGGTAGCCGTCCGGTGGCAGCCGACATCGCCGAGCTGCTGGCGACCTTGATCCGGGACGTGCCCGACTACCCGCAGCCAGGGGTCCTGTTCAAGGACATCACGCCGTTGCTGGCCGACGGAGCCGCATTCAGGGCGGTGGTGGCCGCGCTGGCTGCAGGCAGCGCCGACGTGACCAAGGTCGCGGGCATTGAGGCCAGGGGCTTCATCCTGGCGGCGCCGGTGGCGTGCACACTGAGCGCCGGGTTCGTTCCGGTGCGCAAGCAGGGCAAGCTGCCAGCTCAGACGTTTGCGGAGTCCTACGAGCTGGAGTACGGCACCGCGACGCTAGAGGTGCATACCGATGCATTTAGCCCAGAGGACCGGGTGCTGATCGTCGATGACGTGCTGGCCACCGGCGGCACGGCTGCAGCGACCGCGAACCTCATCCGCCGGGCGGGTGCCACCGTCACCGGCATCGTGGTGCTGCTGGAGCTGGGCTTCCTCGATGGCCGCAGGAAATTGACTGACCTTCCCGTGCGTTCTCTGGTTACGGTGTGACGTTCGGGACACGCTAGGCGCGGAGCCCGGCCCCTCCCGAATCGTCCGCCGATAGACTTGTAACACGACGGACGTGAGGAGCACGTGTGGCCGGTGACGTGGCGATGGCCGGGACGGCCGGGACCGACGTCACCCACGACCTGCCAGGGGCGGACGACCGGGTGACGTCTGGCGTTGGCATGCCCGCGGCCCCAGAGTCCGGTCCCGTGCCCGCTACTGCTGGACATCCCGCCACTGCCGTCCACCAGGTCGACGCCCCTGCGGGCGATTCTCCGCCTGCAGAGGCCGGATCGGCCGCCCGCGAAAACGGTCGCGGCAGCGGAGCCAAGACCGGAGCCAAGACCGGAGCGGGCCGCAGGTCAGGCGGCGGGGATGTGAAGGCCGCAGCCCGGTCGGCAGCGAGCCGGGTAACCCGGCGAGCTGGGCAGTCTGGCGGCGGCGCTGCCGGAGCCGACGGGCCGACCGGCGCAGCGGCGGTCCGGCGCAGGCTGGCCAGGCTGGGAGCAGCCCGTGGCGGGGCGGTGAACCCGGTCCTCGAGCCGCTCATCAAGATCGTTCGTACCACGCATCCGAAAGCTGACGTGCGGCTGATCGAGCGTGCCTATGAGGTGGCCGCCACGATGCACGCGGGCCAGGCGCGCAATAGCGGCGACCCGTTCATTACCCATCCGCTCGCGGTGGCGACCATCCTCGCCGAGCTCGGCATGCCGCACGATGTGATCAGCGCGGCGCTTCTGCACGATACCGTCGAGGACACGAACTACACGATCGATCAGCTGCACGCTGACTTCGGCGACGACATCGCGTCGATGGTCGATGGCGTCACCAAGCTGGACAAGGTGAAGTACGGCGACGCCGCGCAGGCCGAGACCGTCCGCAAGATGGTCGTCGCGATGTCGCGGGACATCCGCGTGCTCGTCATCAAGCTCGCCGACCGGTTGCACAACATGCGCACGCTTCGCTACCTGCCGCGCGACAAGCAGGAGCGGAAAGCCCGCGAGGTCCTGGAGATCTTCGCGCCGCTGGCGCACCGGCTCGGCATGAACACGGTCAAGTGGGAGCTGGAAGACCTGGCGTTCGCGACGCTGTTTCCCAAGCGGTACGACGAGATCGCGCGGCTGGTCTCTGAACGCGCGCCGCGCCGCGAGGGCTATCTGCGCGAGGTCAAGGAGGACATCGAGGAAGACCTGAAGGACGCCAAGATCAAGGTGCACGTGACCGGGCGGCCGAAGCATTACTACTCCGTCTACCAGAAGATGATCGCGCGCAACGTCAGCTTCGATGACATCTACGATCTGGTGGGCATCAGGGTCCTCGTCGATTCGCTCCGCGACTGCTACGCGGTCCTCGGCATCGTGCACGCGCGGTGGAACCCGGTTCCTGGCCGGTTCAAGGACTACATCGCGATGCCGAAGTTCAACATGTACCAGTCCCTGCACACCACGGTGATCGGCCCGGAAGGCAAGCCGGTGGAGCTGCAGATCCGGACCTGGGGCATGCACAAGCGGGCTGAGTACGGCGTCGCCGCGCACTGGAAGTACAAGGAAGAGATGGCCGGCGGTACGGGCGCCGGCGATATGGCCTGGCTTCGCCAGCTCGTCGACTGGCAGCGCGAGACCGAGGATCCGGCTGAGTTCCTCGACTCGCTGCGGTTCGACCTGGCCGGCGCGGAGGTCTACGTGTTTACCCCGCGCGGTGAGGTCATCGCGCTGCCGCAGGGTGCGACGCCGGTTGACTTCGCCTACGCCATTCACACCGAGGTTGGCCACCGGACGATCGGCGCCAGGGTCAACGGCCGGCTCGTGGCACTCGAGAGCGCGCTCAGCAACGGCGACACGGTCGAGATCTTCACCTCCAAGGCGCCCGACGCCGGTCCGAGCCAGGACTGGCTCGGCTTCGTCAAGAGTGCCCGCGCCAGGAACAAGATCAGGCACTGGTTCTCCAAGGAGCGCCGCGAGGCGGCGGCGGAGGCCGGCAAGACCGCGATCGCCCGGATGATGCGCAAGCAGAACCTGCCGTTGCAGCGGCTCGCGACCGCCGATGCGCTGAACGCCATCGCTACCGAGCTTCGGTACTCCGATCTGTCCGCCCTGTACGCGGCCGTGGGCGAGGGTCACGTGAGCGCGCAGTCGGTGGTCACCAAGCTGATCAAGTCCGCTGGCGGTATCGCCGGAGCACAGGAGGACCTGGCGGAGGCCACCGTAGTCACCAGGGCTCCTCGCCCAGCCACGCCTGACGGCGATGCTGGCGTTGTGGTCGAGGGCGCGGCGGACGTCTGGGCCAGATTGTCCAAGTGCTGCACGCCCGTGCCAGGCGACGCGATCACCGGCTTTGTGACCAGGGGGAACGGCGTGTCGGTACACCGCGCCGACTGTGTCAACCTGATGCACCTGCTCGACTCGCAGTCCGAGCGCCTGGTCAATGTCCGCTGGTCGCCACGGGAGGGTTCACAGTTCCTGGTGGCGATCCAGGTCGAGGCGCTGGACCGCACCGGCCTGCTCTCGGATGTGACCAGGTCCATCTCAGAGCAGCATGTGAACATCATGTCCGCGACCGTCAGCACGACCCGCGACCGGATCGCGTTCAGCCGGTTTACCTTCGAGATGGGCGATCCGAAGCACCTCGGCGCTGTCCTGCGGGCTGTCCGCAACGTCGACGGTGTCTACGACGTCTACCGCGTCACCAGCTAGCCACCGCGACCCGTCGAACCTGCCCGTGCTCTCGTCGAGCTGCGCGGCCGCCCGGTGATCTGGGCGCTCTCGGCTACGGGCCTTCTCCCTCGCGGTCGCGACCAGGTCAGCTAGAGAGCTCCGCCAGCGTCCGCTCGGCTTCGGCGAGCCAGGAGCGACGTGCAGCGAGCGCCTCCTTGGCCTGCTGCTGCGCCTTCTGGTCGCCGGCGGACTGTGCCTTCTCAAGCTGCCGCTCGAGCTGATTCACAGCCGACCGGATCTGCTCGACGGTGCCGCGGGCCCGTGACAGCGCCTCCGGGTTGGTCCGCCGCCAGTGTGAGTCCTCGGCCCGGCGCAGCGCGTCCTCAACCCGGCGGAGCCCGCCTTCAAGCCGTTCCTGCGAGTCTCGCGGCACGGCACCGGCCTTCTCCCAGCGCTCGAGGATGCCGCGCAGCGTCGCCCTTGCGCTCCGCGCATCGGTCACCGGCACGAGCTTCTCTGCCTCGGCGAGCAGCTGCTCCTTGACCACGACGTGCTCGCGGAGTTCGCGGTCCTTGGCATCGAGCACCTGGGAGCGGGCGGCAAAGAAACCGTCCTGGGCGGTCTTGAACCGCGTCCAGAGCTCGTCCTCGGCCGCGCGGTCGGCCCGTCCGGCCTGCTTCCAGGATCGCATCAGGTCCCGGTAGGCGGTCGCCGTCGCACTCCAGTCGGTGGATGTCGAGAGCTCTTCCGCGCGACTGACCAGTTCTTCCTTGCGGCCGCGAACCGTCGCCCGCTCCTCCTCCAGACCCGCGAAGTAGGCCTTCCGGCGCTTGGCGAAGCCGTTCCGCGCGGCTGACAGCCGCTTCCAGAGCACTGCCTCGACGGCGCGGTCACCGCGCGGCGCCACCTTCCACTCGTCCAGCAGTTGGCGCATCCGCTCGCCGCCGGCCTTCCAGTGCGTCGCCTCCGCAGCGAGGCGCTCGGCCTCCGCGACGATCCGCTCTCTGACCTCGTGCGCCTCGGTCCTGGCCTGCTCCCGGGCGGCTCGGTGCTCTTCCCTGCGGTGCTCGATGCTCTCGGCCAGGGTGCCGAGCCGCGCCTTCAGACTCTCCAGATCGCCGATGACGTTCGCATCGGTGACCGCCTGCGTCAGCCTGGCGATGGTGGTCTTCGCCTGGCCGGCGGACATATCGGTGCTGGTCATGCGCTGTTCGAGCAGGCTGATCTCGGTCTCCAGCGCGGCGAACTTGCGCTTGAAGAAAGCCAGGGCCTCGTCCGGACTGCCGGCCTGCCACGAGCCGATGACTCGCTCGCCGTCAGTGCAGCGGACATAGACAGTCCCGTCGTCGGCCACCCGGCCCCAGGGATCGTGTGCGGTACTCACCGCGTACCTCCTGCTCGGTACCTGACCGGGTGCACGGTCAGGTCTTGCTGATCGTCACGCTTTCGATCTGAACACTTTCGTTTGGTTTCCCGCCACCTGCCGTATTGGAGTTGTCGTCGCCCTTCGCCGCGATGGCCTGCAGCACACTGAGCCCGCTGGTGATCGTGCCGAATGGCGTGTATGAGGGCGCTAGCGCCCCTGATGGAGTGTTCTTGTAGACCAGAAAGAACTGGCTGCCGTTGGTTGCGCCCCCGCCGTTGGCCATGGCCACCGTGTCCGCCGGGTACGTCGCGCCCGTGAGGTTCTCGCTCGCGAACTCGTAGCCGGGATTGCCCGAGCCGTTGCCCGCGGGGTCGCCGCATTGCAGAACGTAGAACCCGGTCGTGACCAGCCGGGGGCACGGCGTGTTGTTGAAGAAGCCCTGGTCGGCAAGCGAGACGAACGAGTTGACCGTGCACGGCGCCTTGCTGTTCAGCAGGTCGATATCGATCGTGCCGCGGTTAGTCGTGATCGTCGCGGTGTAGGTCGCCTTGGTGTCGGGTGTCGCTGGCGGCAGCGACACCTTGCGGGACGCCGTGCCGGCCTTGGTATACACGCACTTGCCGTCTACCATCGCGGACGCCGCAGTCGGCGAGGGGCTGGGGGAGGCCTTAGAACTGGCGGCTGTGGACTTGGGCGCGGGCGAGAAGGCTCCGGCCAGGAAGGAGGCGCCGATGCCCACGCCGATCACCAGCACGGCGGCGACGGAGCCAATCCACCACTGCCGCGTCCGCCTGGCCCGCTGCGCCTGGCGTTCGAGCCGCCGCTCGTAGGCTTGCCGGGCAAGCTGACGCTGGCGCTCCCTCTTGGTGGCCACCCCTGCACTTCCTCCTGCTCACCCGCAGTGTCCTGCGATCTTCGTGGGGCTGCAACGCCTCACCAGCGGGCTTCGGCGGCCGCTAGGAAACGCACTGCGAAACTTCGCGAATCGTACCGTTGTGAAAGCACTAGTAATACCGTCGTTACATATCGGTACCCAACCGCGCCCAAGTCGTGTCCTGACGTGCGGAACTACCAGCCAGCAGCGGGTTGACCGGCGCTTCTCGGTAGCCTGGGACGCGCACGGCCCCGCGTTGCGGGGCAGCATCCAAAGCTGGAGGCCGCGTGCTCATCGCCGGGTTCCCCGCGGGCTCGTTCGCCGCTAACTGCTACTTGCTGGCCACCGCACCGGGTACGGAGTGCCTGATCATAGATCCGGGCCAGGACTCTGAGCAGGGCATCAACGAGATCGTCGAGCGGCACCGGCTCCGGCCGGCCGCCGTGCTGGCCACCCATGGCCACATCGACCACATCTGGTCGGTCGCTCCGGTCTGCGGGGCTCGCGGCATCCCCGCCTATATCCACCCCGATGACCGCGCGCTGCTCATCGACCCGGCGCGCGGGCTGGCGCTCGGACCGGGCCAGCAGCTCTTTGGCGGCCTGACCTTCACCGAGCCGGACGACGTGCGCGAGCTCACCGACGGCATGACCCTTGAGCTGGCAGGCATCAGCCTCGTCGTCGACCACGCGCCGGGGCACACGCCGGGATCGGTGACCTTCCGGCTTCCGGACACGCTGTTCACCGGTGATCTGCTGTTTGCCGGCTCCATTGGCCGTACCGACCTGCCCGGCGGCGACTACGAAACGATCCTCGCTAGCCTAACCCGAGTGTGCCTGCCGCTGCCGGACGAGACTGTCGTATTGGCCGGGCACGGACCGCAGACCACGATCGGCGCCGAACGGGCGCATAACCCGTTCCTGGCCGGGCTGGCGCCGGCGAGCGGTCCGGTCAAGGGGTTGTGAGGCGCTCCTGCCGGCGCAGTACCGGGCGGCGGGGCGGCTGATCTCCGTCCGCGGCGGGCCAGCGGGCGTACTGGCAGCGCCGGTCGCGGCCGCCGCTGCCGGTGTGGCTAGCCACCGCTGCCGGACGAGGGGGACCGGCCATCAACGGCCTCGTTCCCCGCTGATGTTGGTTGTGAGACGGAGCACAGAGAGGCTGGACGAGCGATGATCCGCAGCCACGAGGCGGGCAGCCTGCGGGCCGCCAACGAGGGCGAGCAGGTTCGGCTGGCGGGCTGGGTAGCGCGGCGGCGTGACCACGGTGGCGTCGTATTCATCGACCTGCGAGACGGCAGCGGGATCGTGCAGGTTGTGCTCCGCGAGGAGGACGTGGCGCACGACCTGCGGAGCGAGTTCTGCGTCCTGGTTACCGGAACGGTGCGGCGACGGCCGCCGGGGAACGAGAATCCGGAACTCGCGACGGGTGAGATCGAGGTCGCTGCGACCGAGCTGGAGGTGCTTTCACCCTCCGACCCCCTGCCGTTCCCCATCGAGGGTAGCGGGGAGCTCAACGAGGAGGTCCGGCTGAAGTACCGCTACCTCGACATCCGCCGCGCGGAGATGGCCAGCGCGTTGAAGGCTCGGTCGCAGGCGGTCTACCTGCTTAATGACGTGATGGCCGCGCACCGCTTCGTCACCGTGGAAACGCCGTTCCTGACCAGATCCACACCGGAGGGGGCGCGGGACTTCCTGGTGCCGGTGCGGCTGCGGCCCGGCAGCTGGTACGCGCTGCCCCAGTCGCCGCAGCTGTTCAAGCAGCTGCTGATGATCGCGGGGATGGAGCGGTACTTCCAGCTCGTGCGGTGCTTCAGGGACGAGGACTTCCGGGCCGACAGGCAGCCCGAGTTCACCCAGGTGGACCTCGAGATGTCGTTCGTGACCAGGGACGACGTCATCGCGGTCGCCGAGGACCTGGTCGAGCGCCTGTGGGCTGAGCTGGCCGGCTACCGGGTTCCGCGGCCGATTCCGCGGATGACCTATGCCGACGCGATGGCCAGGTTCGGATCGGACAAACCCGATCTTCGGTTCGGCTTCGAGCTGGTGGACCTGACCAGTTACTTCGCCCAGTCGGAGTTCCGGGTGTTCCAGGCGCCGCACGTGGGCGCCGTGGTGATGCCGGGCGGTGCCGCCCAGTCCCGGCGCGAGCTGGATGGCTGGCAGGAGTGGGCCAAGTCGCGCGGCGCGCGCGGGCTGGCCTACGTGCTCATCGGTGCCGACGGCGCCGTGTCGGACGCCGGCCCGGTCGCCCGACATCTGTCCGAGGCCGAGCGATCCGGGCTGCCGGGGACGGTCGGGGCTGCCGCGGGCGACGCCGTCTTCTTCGCCGCCGGGCCCGCTGGCGAGGCGCGGACGCTGCTAGGCGCGGCCCGGCTCGAGATCGGCTACCGCTGCAAGCTGATCGACCCGACGGCGTGGGCCTTCACTTGGGTCGTGGACGCGCCCATGTTCGAGGACGACGGCGAGGGCGGCTGGACCGCGGTGCACCACCCGTTCACGTCGCCACTGCCTGACTGGGTATCCAAGTTCGCCGCCGAGCCCGCGGGCGCGCTGGCGGACGCTTACGACATCGTCTGCAACGGCACCGAGATCGGCGGCGGCTCGATCCGGATCCACCGGGCTGATGTGCAGCAGCAGGTGTTCGACGTGATCGGGCTGTCGCGGGCAGAGGCGACGTCACAGTTCGGGTTCCTGCTCGACGCGCTGCGATATGGCCCCCCGCCGCACGGTGGCATCGCCTTCGGCTGGGACCGGATGCTCATGCTGCTTACCGGGCGGGAGTCCATCCGGGACGTCATCGCCTTCCCGAAGGCAGCGTCCGGTCATGACCCGCTCACCGGCGCGCCGACGCCGATCACGGAGCAACAGCGCAAGGAGGCGGGCATCGACGTCCGGCCGCGCGCCGGGGCAGGCGGGGCTCGGACGGCAGGCCGCTCCGACAGCGCGGCCCCGTCCTGACTGGCAGCCCGATACCGCTCCAGCCAGCCCGGCACCGGCTAGTGTCCGCACGTGGCCTACGTCGATCAATTCGACAACCTCATCCGCGAGCAGGACCGGGGTCATGCAGTCCGGTTCACCCGCACGATCGCCGTCTTTACCGACGGGCTGGCGGTGTGTCCGGTCCCGGTTCGCGGCGGTAGCCCGGTGCTGCAGCCCGGCGTGTTCAGTCGCATCCTGCGGGCCGGCCGGGCGGCCGGCCACGCGGCAGCTGGTGAGCAGCAGGTCAGGGACGCCGCGGTGGCCATCGGCTCCGACGGCACCGCGGGCGGGTTCGCGCAAGCCTGGCCGGGCGCCCACGCGATCCCATTCGCGCTGGTCGATCGCGTCGTGCTGACCAGACCTCGGCAGGTCAGCCGCCTGGAGATCTACGAGCGGGACGCCGACGACGGCGCCGGACCGGCCGTCTTTCTCGGCGATCTGGCACCGAGCCGGGTGCGCCAGCTGCTCGGTCCGCTGCTCGGCCAGCGCCTGCACACTGCCTTCGCCAGCGGAGAATCGCCGTGACGACGGCCGGGCGCTGTCTGCGATGGCGGGTAATGTCGCGAGCGTGACCAGTGCTGACGCCGGCCAGGCCGAGAGTCTGTTCGACGACTCGGCGCGCTCGGCCGAGCAGGCGCAGGCACCGCTGGCCGTGCGAATGCGGCCCCGTTCGCTAGCCGAAGTCGTCGGCCAGGGGCATCTGACCAAGGACGGGTCGCCGCTGCGCAAGCTGGCCGATACCGACGCACCCATGTCGGTGCTGCTGTGGGGACCGCCTGGCACCGGCAAGACCACCCTGGCGTACGTCGTCGCGAGCGCCACTAGACGGCGATTTGTGGAGCTGTCGGCGGTGTCGGCCGGAGTCAAGGACGTGCGGGCGGCGATCGAGACCGCGCGGCACGAGCTCGGCCTGACTGGCCGGCAGACCTTGCTCTTCATTGACGAGGTACACCGGTTCTCCAAGACCCAGCAAGACGCCCTGCTGCCGGCCGTCGAGAACCGCTGGGTGTCCTTCATCGGGGCGACGACGGAGAACCCGTCATTCTCCGTGGTCGGACCCTTGCTGTCCCGGTCCCTGCTGCTGACGCTGCGGTCGCTTGATGACGCAGACATGCTGCAGGTCATCGACCGCGCGCTGGCCGACGAGCGCGGGCTGGCCGGGCGGGTCAGGCTGGCCGACGGGGTTGCCGCGCATCTGGTCCGACTGTCCGGCGGGGACGCCCGCCGCGCCCTGACCTACCTGGAGGCAGCCGCGCTCGGGCTGCCGCGCGACGGTGAGATCACTGTGGCGCTGCTGGAACGCGCCGTCGACCGGGCCATGGTCCGCTACGACCGGGCTGGCGATCAGCACTACGACGTGATCAGCGCCTTCATCAAGAGCATGCGTGGTAGCGATGCTGACGCCGCGCTGCACTACCTGGCCAGGATGATCGAGGCGGGGGAGGACCCGCGGTACATCGCCCGGCGGCTGATCGTGCACGCCAGCGAGGACATCGGCATGGCCGACCCGACCGCGCTGCAGACCGCCGTGGCGGCGGCCCAGGCTGTCGAGTTCGTCGGGCTGCCCGAGGCGCAGCTCAATCTCGCTCAGGCGGTGATCCACATCTCGCTCGCGCCGAAGTCGAACGCCGTAGCCAAGGCCATCTGGTCGGCGCGCGCGGACGTCGAGCAGGGCCTCGCCGGACCCGTGCCGCGGCACCTGCGCGACGCCAGCTATCCGGGCGCGGCCCGGCTCGGTCACGGCAAGGGGTACGTCTACCCGCACGACGACCCGGCCGGTGTGGTGCGCCAGCAGTACGCGCCAGACGGCGTGGCCGGGCGTCGCTATTACGAGCCGACTTCGCGGGGCGGCGAGGCCAGGGTTACCGAACGCGCCGAGCGCATCCGGTCCGTCCTTGACGGCGACCCAGAGCGAGAGGGAGACGGCCAGACCCACCCGTAAGGGAACGGGGCTAGCCGGTGGTCCGCCGCGACTTCGACGACCCGTGACCGGCGCGCACTGGCCGACGCGGCAGCCCGTGGTGGCGAGATCGGAGCGGCGGAGGCAGGTCTGAGCGGCGTGGGCTCGCTTGTCCGGCCGAGTGCCTGGTATGCGAAGTTCTGCGCGGTCCCGTGCGGTCGTGGATGCCGGTCTGGTGTAGCCGGGACGACACCAGACCGGCATCCACGGGGTCGCGCGTGCTGCGGGACAGCCTTGCGCGATCGGCTGGCGGGCCGACGGCGCCGCGGTCGCCCGCGATAGGGTCGGGCGCAGGTCGACCCTGGCGGGGGAGCCGAGAGGCGTATCGGCCCACGGGGTGGAGGAGAGGCAGGCTGATGAGGAGCGTGCGCTCATGACCGCCGGGCAGCTGGCGGCGCTGATCGCCGCTGTTTCTGTTGCGGTGCTTGCGGCTGGCGGCGTGGTGCTGCTGATCAAGCTGGTCCGGCTGGCGTCCGCGCTCACTCGGCTGGCGACAAGCTACTCCGGTCGCGCCGACCAGCTACTGGAGCGCGCCGAGGCCGCCGTGGACCGAACTCACGAGCAGCTCGCGAGGACGGATTCCATCGCCGTGAGCATGGACGAGGTCACGGCCAACATGGCCGAGCTGTCCCGACACGCGTCCGCTTTGGCGGGGCTTGGCCGGGCGCTGTCGGCGGCCGTCGGCGCGCCGCTGACGGGCTTGTCCGCGCTCGCCTACGGTGTCCGCCACGCCATGCTCGTGCGGCGGTCGGTGCCAGCCGCAGTGCTGGCCGACGGCTCTTCCGATGGTGGCGCCCGAATGGCAGAGCCGCCGGCGAGAGCCGCGATCGCGGCATCGCCCGCCGGGTCATCGCGGGCGAGCGTCCGGGCCAGCCTTAGGGCCAGCGCCAGGGCCGGAGGCCGGTCGTGATCCGGCGGGGGATGTGGCTGACCGTCGGCGCTGTGCTGGGGGTGGCCGGTTACCGGCGCGCCACCCGGCTGGTCGACAACCTGGCTCGCGGGGTGGCGGGCGACGCGGCGAAACCGGCAGGACGCAGCCGGCTGGCCCCGGTCACTCGGATCTCTGCGGCCGCTCACGCGGCCCCGAGTCGACCCGCGGTCAACGCGGCCAGGATCGGGGCAGCGGCGGACTTTGTCCGGGACGTGCGCGACGGCGTGGCAGAGTATCTGGAACTGCATCACCGGGAGTTAGACCGTAACCTCGGAGTACGGAGAAACCGGGCATCGTCCGGCTGAGCCGATGGCAGTGAGCAGGGCCGAGCGCGCGCCCTGATGAGACCCGTTTCCCGGTCGTGCTGGCCGGGTCGCCCCTAGGTGAAGGATGGCGTTGATGGAGTCGGCAGAGATCGTCCGCCGTTTCCTTGGCTATTTCGAGCAGCGCGGACACACCATCGTGCCCTCGGCCAGCCTGGTCGCTGACGACCCAACGCTGCTGCTGGTCAACGCCGGTATGCAACCGTTCAAGCCGTACTTCCTCGGTCAGCAGACGCCGCCGTTCCGGCGGGCGACGAGCTGCCAGAAGTGCGTGCGGACGCCCGACATTGAGGAGGTCGGCAAGACCACCAGACACGGCACGTTCTTCCAGATGCTCGGCAACTTCTCGTTCGGGGACTACTTCAAAGAGCAGGCCATCCCGTTTGCCTGGGATTTGCTGACCCGGCCGGAGTCTGACGGCGGCTTCGGCTTCCCGGAGAGCCGCCTCTGGGTGACCGTGCTGCACGACGACGACGAGGCGGCGAAGACCTGGCAGGACGTAGTCGGCGTCCCAGAGAGCCGGATCCAGCGGCGCGGCCTGGCAGATAACTACTGGCACATGGGCGTGCCCGGGCCTGGCGGTCCGTGCTCGGAGATCTACTACGACCGGGGTCCCGAGTACGGCCGCGAAGGCGGGCCGGAAGCCGACGAGGACCGCTACCTCGAGGTCTGGAACCTGGTTTTCATGCAGTACCAGCTCGGGGCGGTGCGGGCCAAGACCGACTTCGACGTGGCGGGGGACCTCCCCTCGCGCAACATCGACACCGGCATGGGCATGGAGCGGATGGCGGCTCTGCTGCAGGGCGTCGACAACATCTACGAGATCGACACGATGTGGCGGGTGCTCGAGCGCGCCGCTGAGCTCACCGAGCAGCGGTATGGCGCCGACGAGCGGTCAGACGTCGCACTGCGGGTGGTGACCGATCACGTCCGCACCGCGGTCATGCTCGTCGCCGACGGAGTGATCCCGTCCAACGAGGGTCGCGGCTACGTGCTGCGCCGGATCCTGCGGCGCAGCATGCAAAAGCTGCGGCTGCTGTCCGGCGCCCAGCGCGGCGGCTACGGCTCTGGAGGTTACGGGCGCGGCCAGGACGAGAACTTCATGCACGAGCTGTCCTCGGTCGCGATCGGCGCGCTCGGCGCCCAGTACCCGGAGCTGATCAGGGACGCGCCGCACGTTCACACCGTCATCGATGCCGAGGAGGCGGCGTTCACCGCGACGCTGCGCACCGGGAGCGCGATCTTCGATGCTGCGGTCGAGGAGACCAGACGGGCCGGCGGCGACACGATCCGGGGCACTCAGGCGTTCCAGCTGCACGACACCTACGGCTTCCCGATCGACCTGACCCTGGAGATGGCGGCCGAACAGGGCCTTGCCGTGGACGAGGGCGAGTTCCGGCGGCTCATGGCCGAGCAGCGGCAGCGAGCCAAGGCGGACGCGGCGGGTAAGAAGACCGGGAACGCCGATATCTCGGTGTTCGCCCACGTGCTGGAGCAGGCAGGCCGCGTTACCTTCTCCGGCTACGACGAGGTGGCGGGCGACGCCACCGTCGTCGGCCTGATCGTGGGCGGCGCGTCGGTGCCGTCGGCGGCAGCAGGCACGGCCGTCGAGATCGTGCTGGACCGCACGCCGTTCTACGCCGAGGGCGGCGGTCAGCTCGCCGACAACGGCGTCATCACGGCGGTCGGCAGTGGCGCAGGCGAAGGCGCCGTGGTCTCCGTCACCGACGTGCAGGCGCCCGTGCCGGGGCTCATCGTGCACCGGGGCGTGGTGACCTCCGGCGAGATCGTGGTCGGTGCGAGCGTGCATGCCGAGATAGACATCGAGCGACGGCGCGCCATCTCCCGGTCGCATACGGCAACGCACCTGGTGCACCGCGCGTTCCGCGGTCTGCTTGGCGAGTCTGCGGCGCAAGCCGGTTCGGAGAACTCACCGGGACGCTTCCGGTTCGATTTCACCGCGCTCGGCTCCGTCGCTGCCTCGGTGCTCACCGAGGCCGAGGAGGAGGTCAACGACGTCCTGGTGGGCGACCTGGAGGTCCGGGCCTTCCACACCTCGCTCGACGAGGCGCGATCCATGGGCGCGCTCGCGCTGTTTGGCGAGAAGTATGGCGACCACGTGCGGGTCGTCGAGGTCGGCGACTACTCGCGCGAGCTCTGCGGCGGCACGCACGTGGCCAGGTCGGGCAACCTGGGGCTCATCAAGATTCTCGGCGAGTCGTCAATCGGCTCCGGCGTTCGCCGGGTCGAGGCGCTGGTCGGCATCGACGCGTTTCGCTACCTGGCCAAGGAGAGCGTCCTGGTCAGTCAGCTCTCCGAGCAGCTCAAGGCGCGGCGGGAGGAGCTGCCCGAGCGAATTTCTGGCATCGTCACCCGGCTCCGTGAGGCAGAGCGCGATCTGGAGCAGCTTCAGGCGGCTCAGCTGCTCGGCGGCGCGGCCGAGCTGGCTGATAGCGCGGAGGACGTCGACGGTGCCGCCCTGGTCGCTTACCGGGCACCCGACGGTGTGGCCGCGGACCAGATCCGGAAGGTGGCGCTGGACATCCGCAGCCGGATGGGGGCGGACCGGCCGGGAGTCGTCGTCGCGATCGGGGCCACCGAGGGGCGGCCCACCGTCGTGGTGGCGGTCAACGACGCCGGGCGGGCCCGTGGGCTGCGCGCCGGCGGTCTGATCGTCGCTGCCACTGGCGCTCTCGGCGGCCGCGGTGGCGGTAAGGACGACGTCGCTCAGGGCGGCGGCGCGCCGCTCGGTGACCGGGCCGACGAGCTCATCTCTGCGGCGGTGACAGCAGTGCGTGAGCTTATTCAGGACATAATGGGCTCGGGTGCCGTAGGGTGAAGCCGTGTTGCTGCCAACCCGTGGCCATACCGAGATTTATGTCGTGCTCGGTAGCCAATCGCTCCACCGGGGTGCGGGGTATGGGCGCGCGCCGGGGCCTCAGGTGAGACCAGGCGTCCGGCTTGGCATCGATGTTGGCTCGGTACGCATCGGTGTGGCGCGCAGCGATCCGGCCGGCGTCCTTGCCTCGCCCCTGCGGACCGTCCGGCGCGGCGCGGGAGATCTCGCCGAACTTGCGAGGATCACGGCGGAGGCCGCGCCGGTCGAGGTCGTCGTCGGCCTCGCCATAGGACTGCGCGGCACAGAGGGCAAGGCCGCCGCTGAGGGCAGAGCTTTTGCCGCCGCGCTGGCAGAACGGCTGGCACCGGTGCCGGTCCGGCTGATCGACGAGCGATTCACGACTGTCGTAGCGCACGCCGCGCTCCGCGAGCGTGGCCTAAACTCGCGTGCGCGCCGCGGCGCGGTCGACCAGGCCGCGGCCGCGGTTGTTTTGCAGGGAGCGCTGGATGCGGAGCGGGCCACCGGCCAGCCCGCAGGTCAGCTGGTAGGTACGGGGAGCTCGGCGACATGAGTCACGGTGGGTTCGAGGGCTGGGACGACCGGTCGGGTGGCCGGGACGCCGACAGCCAGCCGCGCCGCAGCCGGCGCCGAGCCGCAGGGCGAACGGACGAGCCTGCCGTGCCGCGGGCCGACGATGCGTACGGGTACGGCTCGGACGGCTACGGATCCAATGGGGCGCCCGAAGGCTACGGCCGTGAGTGCGCAGGTGACGGATACCAGGACACCGGCGGCGCCGGCGGTTACGCGCAAGACGGTTACGCGCAGGACGGCTACGTCCAGGACTTTTACGGGACTGACGGTCGAGGCGCCCAGCCCAACGGCGACGCGCAGGACGGTTACGCGCAGGACGGCTATGCGCAAGGCGGCTATGCGCAGGACGGCTACGCCGACGACGGGTATGGCCGGGAGCGCTCACCTGCTGCTGATCCGTACGGCGCACAAGATCCGTACTCAGCGGATCCGCGTGGCGGCCCGGATTCTTACGGCAGCGGAGACCAGTACGGTGGCACTCGCAATAGCGGCCCGTACGGGCGGACCGATCCGCGGGGCATGTCGGATCCGCGGGGCATGTCGGACCCGCGGGGCATGACCGACCCGCGGGGCATGACCGACCCGCGTG
Source organism: Streptosporangiaceae bacterium (assembly GCA_030041275.1). GTDB lineage: Bacteria > Actinomycetota > Actinomycetes > Streptosporangiales > Streptosporangiaceae > JAJYUU01. The sequence goes on along the minus strand of JASHOE010000083.1, from coordinate 3,507 downwards.
GCACGACGGACCCGCGTACTCCGGCGGATCCGTTCCGGCGTGGCCGGGATCCGTACGCGCCAGCGGACGAGGCTGGCTACGGTGGCCAGGATCCCTACGGTGGCCAGGATCCCTACGGCAGCCAGGACCAAGGCGGCAGTTACGACCGACCCGATGGCTACGGCTGGTCGGATCCGGCAGACGATCGACAGAGCCAGTTCAGCGGCAGCCCACCGCGTCGCGGTGGTCGTGGCAGGGGCGCAGGCGGAGGCGACGACGACTCACGGCACGAGAGCTTCTTCCGTGGCTTCGGCCAGGAGGATGAGGTCGATAGCCGACGCCGCCCGAAGGAGCGCAAGAGCCATGCCGGCCTGATAGCGCTCGGGGTCGTGCTCTTGATCGTCCTCGGTGTCGCCGGTGCCGGATACCACTACTACAGCGAGTACAAGGCGCGGCACGCCAGCTACACCGGCACCGGGACCGGCTCGGTCACCGTGGTCGTCAAGAACGGCGACTCGGCCGACTCCATCAGCGAGCAGCTGCTGCAAAAGCACGTGATCGCGGCCATCGACCCGTGGGCCACCTACGTTGCCAACAAGACGGGACTGCAGCCCGGCGAGTACAAGCTGCACGAGCACATGAGCCCGGCGGCCGCGTGGGCGATGCTGATCAACCCCAAGAACAGAGTCAACTCGACCGTCACGATCCCTGACGGGCTGCGCGAAACCAAGATCCTTCCGCTGCTGGCGAAGGACAGCGGCCTGCCGCTAAGCCAGTTCCAGACCGCGATCAAGGATGTCGCGGCGCTGGGCCTGCCGTCCTACGCCAACGGCAACCCGGAGGGCTACCTCTACCCGGACACCTACGACATCGTGCCGGGCTCCACGACGGCCCTGCAAATCCTGCAGGAGGCGGTGCACGAGTTCAGCGTCCAGGCGACGGCGCTGCACCTGCAGGCCGCGGCTGCTGCAGCGCAGTTCACTCCCGCGCAGGTGATTACCGAGGCGAGCCTGCTCGAAGCTGAGGTCGGGCCCATGTACTACGCGGATGTGGCCCGGGTCATCGACAACCGGCTGAACCAGGGCATGGATCTGCAGCTGGACAGCACGGTCGCCTACGTGACCGACGATTACAACTACAACTTCACGCAGACCCAGCTGAACACGCCTTCGTCGTACAACACCTTCCTCCACGCGGACCTGCCGCCGGGCCCGATCGACTCGCCGGATGCCGCCGCGATCGAGGCCGTGCTGCACCCAGCGGCGTCAAGTAATGACTGGCTGTACTTCGTGACGGTGAACAAGGCCGGCCGGACGTACTTCACCGCGAGCAACAGCCAGTTCCTGACCTGGAGCGCCGAGGCGAAGCAGAACGGAGTCTGAGTCATGGCCGCGACTCGCGCGGCCGTGCTCGGCTCCCCGATCACCCACTCGCTGTCCCCGGCCCTGCACTCCGCCGCGTATCGCGCGCTCGGCCTGGCCGGCTGGACGTACCAGGCGATCGAGTGCGACGAGGCGCGGCTGCCAGGCCTGCTCGGCTCGCTCGATGCGGACTGGGTGGGGTTGTCGCTCACCATGCCGCTCAAACGTGCCGTGCTGCCGCTGCTGGATGACGCCGAGCCGCTGGTGACCGCCGTAGGCGCGGCCAACACCGTGATCCTGACTCCGGGCCAGCGGCTGGGTTACAACACCGACGTGGCCGGGCTGGTTACGGCGCTACGCGAGGCCGGCGTTACCCCGGAAGGGAACGTCGTTGTTCTTGGCGGCGGTGCCACGGCGTGCTCGGCGCTGGCGGCGCTGCAAGAGACCGCGTCGGACATCACGGTCGCGGTGCGGTCGCGGCCACGGGCCGAGCCGCTGTGCCAGGTCGCCGGGCGGCTCGGCGTGCCGGTCCAGCTGGCCGCGCTTAGCCCCGGCCTGCTGGCGAGCCGCCGCTGGGACCTGCTGATCTCGACGATTCCGGCCCCGGCGGCAGCGGCCGTGGCCAGCGAGGTCGCGAGCGGGCTGGTGGCAGCGCGGGTAGTGGTGGACGTCGGCTACGACCCATGGCCGACGCCGCTGGCCGCTGCCGCCGCGGCCGCTGGCTCGGCCATTATCTCCGGTTATGAGATGCTTCTTGGTCAGGCGGCCCGTCAGGTCGAGCTCATGACGGGGCAGCTAGCGCCGGTCGAGGCGATGCGCACCGCCGGGCTGGCGGAACTGGACCGGCGGCGGAATAACCGGTAGCCCGCCAGCGCTGCACTGCTCTGCCAATTCCAGCGGCTGCCCTGATGGGCTACCCTGGAACAAACAAGGCCCGGCAGCCAGCTACCGCAGGCGGACAAAGCCGGGCGTGCAAGCGGAGGACCACCTCGGCCGCCTCCCACCTGGGCCAGCTTCTGTGCTGGCGGGTATCTGGGCCGGACTGCTGTAGTGGCAGCCCGGCGGTCGGCTAGCCGCGAGGCTTGCCGAGAGGCCGGGCGCCTGCCAGCGCGGCGACGGGTTGCCGGAGCGCGGATGGCAGCGGCGTCGCGAGGCGCTGGGGTTCAGGCCCGCCTGAGCCCGGCAGTTCTCGCAGTTGGTGGCCCCGCAGGCACGATATGCGGGGCTTTTGGCTTTTGCGGACTGCCGGTCTGGCGTTCAGTGGCCAGCGAGTTCCCGCAGTTCTGCTCGGGGGATGGTCTCCTGAGCGTGAGCATTCGTGACACAAGGAGGTCACATCAGCACCGAACCTCGTATTAACGAGCGCATCCGGGTACCCGAAGTACGGCTCGTCGGTCCAGCCGGTGAGCAGATCGGAATCGTCGCCGTGGGCGATGCGCTCAGGCTGGCCCAGGAGGCAGATCTCGACCTGGTCGAGGTTGCGCCCATGGCCCGGCCCCCTGTCTGCAAGCTGATGGACTACGGGAAGTTCAAGTATGAGTCAGCCCTGAAGGCCAGGGAGTCGCGTAAGAACCAGGCCCAGACCGTGATCAAAGAGATCAAGCTGCGGCCGAAGATCGACCCGCACGACTACGGCACCAAGAAGGGCCATGTCGAGCGCTTCCTCAAGCAGGGCGACAAGGTCAAGGTAACGATCATGTTCAGGGGACGCGAGCAGTCGAGGCCCGAGCTGGGCTTCAAGCTACTGCAGCGCCTCGCGGGCGACATCTCCGAGCTCGGCTTCGTCGAGTCGTCGCCGAAGCAGGATGGCCGGAACATGATCATGGTGATCGGACCGCACAAGCGCAAGACCGAGGCGATGGCTGCGGCCCGGGCTGAACGCGCGAGCCGGACCGGCGGTCGAGGTACCGGCTCGGCCGCACCGAGCCGCTCGGCACCGTCGGCTGACGAGGCCGAGTCTGCCGACTGGGCATCGCCTGACATCAGCGTCGAGGCCGAGTCTGCCGACTGGGCATCGCCTGACACCAGCGTCGAGACCGAGATCGAGACCGGCGCCGTCGACGACAGCACGGTCACGCCGGAGTCCGCGCCGCAGCGCGGTGGTGCGGCGGACCAGCCGGGCGCGGCGAGGCCCGCGGCGCCGAGGCCGTCAGCGCCGCGTCCGAGC
>JASHOE010000082.1 GCA_030041275.1 Streptosporangiaceae bacterium | reverse complement strand
GCGCTGGCGGTGATGCCCTTGACCGCGTGGGCGCGGGAGATCCCCCAGGCGCGGGCGAGCAGGGCGGCCTCGCGCAGGCCGGGCACCGAGCCGCTCATCATGTTGAGGCGGAGCTGCAGGTAGGGGATGACCTGCTTGGGCAGGGTGCGGATGGCGGCTTCCCACTTGGCCCGGTGCATCTTGATGAACTTCGGGTCGTAGCGCAGCCCGGTTTCGATCGAGCGCGGCAGGTGACCGATGGTGCGCTCGTACCAGGAGACGATCGCCTGCCGGTCGGCGTCGGTGAAGTCGAGGGTCGACAGGTCAAGGCCACAGTGGATCGCGTCCGGGTCGGGTGCCCACCCCGGCGGGAACGCGGTGGTCGTACCGGCGGGCGGCTCGCCGATGGCGGGCAGGAACGCCCCGACGGCGCGGAAGGTGTGGCCGAGGCCGCGCATGCCCGCGTACAGCTGGGCGAACATGATCAGTTCCATGATCTGCTCTTTGGGCATGCCGTTGCGGCGCAGCGAGATGACCTGGTTGACGATCCCGGTCTCCCAGCCGAGCATCACGTAGCTGGCCATGTTCTGGATGCCCAGCAGCAGAATGTTCACCGGATCCGGCCGGCCCATCATGTCCGAACCCCAGCGGTGCAATTTAGCGAACTGCGGTGCGTAGTCCAGCATCAGCGCGTTCGCCCCGAACTCGTACGTCCCGCCGCGCCAGGAGTACACGTGCATCAGGTTGTCGCTGATCTCCTCCGGCGTGATGTCGGACAGCTGGGAGAGATCCAGGCCCTCGCTTAGGTACGTCACCATCGACCCCTCACCGCTCGCGCACGTGCTGTGTCGGGCACCCTGCCCTGCGTTGACTTGAATCATAAATAATATATAGCCTGATAAGCCAGCATGCGGGCTGTTGGCTCCGGCCTGGCGGCACCAGGACGAGGGCAGACAGGAGCGCTGATGGTCAGCGAGAGCGAGGGCTTGAACCTCTCCGACCTGACGGTGACGACGCCGGACGAGGTCAACGCGAGCCTGATGAAGACGTGGGGCTGGCGCGGGCCGCTGTATGAGATGTATGCGACCAGCCTGATGCTGGACTACGCGCCGGACTTCGCCAAGCTCAGCCGGTGGAGCGCGGACTACTTTGGCCGGCCATCGCACGTCAACGTGATCTTGCTGAGCTGCCAGAACATCCACAGCTACATGATGCTCGGCTGGGAGACCGGGATCCTGAACGAGTTCAGCACGCTCCGGCGCAACGGGATGGCCAAAGAGCAGATCATGGAACTGGTGATGTTCGCGCAGATCTATGCCGGCATGCGCGGCCTCGGGCACGTGTTCCGGGCGGTGGGCGAGACGCTGCCGGCCTTCGGGCCGCCGGTGGAGCCGCTGGCCCCGTTCCCGCCGGGGTGGCAGCCGGATCCTGAGGCGTTCCGATGTGGCCTCGACATGTCGACGCGGGACCTGCTCCCCGCCGATGTCGAAGCGCTGACCAGCTGGTATGAGCGCACCATCGGGTATCTGCCGCGGTCGGTCACGTTCGGGCTGAAGCATCACCCCGGCTTCGTCAAGGTGAACCGGGCCAAGTGGGAGGTCGCGATCAAGACGCTGCCCAAGCAGCTAGCCCCGTACCTGATGCTACGGCACCACGCCATCACCGGATCGCTGGACGGCCTTCGTGAGGCCGCCCTGCTGGCCAAGGCCTGGGGGGTCAGCAAGAAGTACGTCGTGCACAGCCTGGCGTGCGCCGCGATGTACTTCACCGGCATCGAGGGCTTTTACGCGGCGAGCGAGGCCCTTGACGACATCCTGGACCAGCCCGGATGGGCGTGACCGTGACCGGCCGGGTGGTGGTACCGTCCGGCCGGGTGCTGGCACCGGTCACTCCTAGCCCGACGCGCCCGGCCTGAGGCCAGGGGCGGCACATGGCTCGGGTCTTCATTACCGGTTCTAGTGACGGAATCGGCCTTGGCTGCGGACAGCTGCTGCGGCGGCAGGGACACGAGGTCGTGCTGCACGCCCGCAACGCGGCGCGCGCAGCCGATACCAGAGCCGCAATGGGCGACGACGTGCAGGTCGTCATCGGCGATCTGGCTTCGATGGCACAGACACGGTCGGTCGCTGACCAGGTCAACGTGCTTGGCCGGATGGATGCTGTCATTCACAACGCCGGCATCGGCTACCGGGAGCCAGAGCGGATCGAGACGGCGGACGGACTGTCACACGTCTTCGCGATCAACGTGATGGCTCCTTACCTCCTGACCGCGCTCATGGCGCGGCCGGGGCGGCTGGTGTACGTGAGCTCGCGGGTAACCCAGGACGCGGACGTTCAACTCATCGACCCGCAGTGGGTCAGCCGTCCGTGGCATGGCCAGCAGGCCTATTCCGACAGCAAGCTGTTCGACGACATGCTGGCGTTCGGCGTAGCGAGGCGCTGGCCGGATGTGCTCTGCAACTCCGCGTCCCCTGGTTACGTGCCGACGAAGCTCGGCGGACCGGACGCGCGCGACGACTTGTCAGCCGGCCCCGTGACGCCGACCTGGCTCGCGGTCAGCTCGGACCCGGCCGTTCTGGTCACCGGGACGTACTTCCGGTACCAGCGCGCAGCGCAGACCCACCCGAGCGCGTACTCGGAACGGAATCAGGACCGGCTGATCGACTACCTGGCGAAGATCACCGGCGAGCTGCTGCCGGCTGCCGGCCAGGACGACCGGCGGTGATGTGCTGATGGACGAACAGAGCCGCGTTGACATCGACCTGATTTGCCTCGGGGCCGGTATCGGCGGCCTGACAGCCGCGATTACTGCGCACGAGCTCGGGCTGAGGCCGCTGGTCATCGAGAAGACCGGAAAGATCGGCGGCGTCGGCGGCATCTCCGGCGGGCAGTGCTGGGTGCCGGTCAATCATCTAGCCAAGGCCGCAGGGATCACCGACTCGGTCGACGCTGCCACTGCGTACCTGATGTACGCAGGCGGTGGTCGCGGCGAGGAGCGGATGGCGCGACATTACTGTGCCCGGGCTGGCGAAGTCGTGCAGTTCCTGGCTGACAAGGCCGGCCTGCGGTGGGTGCTGGTACCGGTCCCTGACAACTTCGCCGGCTGTCCGGGCGCGATCGGCGCGCTGCAAACTGGTCGGCTGCTCGAGGTGGACGTCTTCCCTGGCGCCCTTCTCGGCGCCGATCGCCCGCGTACCCGCAGGGAGCGGAACGTCGCCACTGCCACCGAGACCTTCACCGGCTCGGTGAGCGTGCAGGAAGTCGAGCAGCGCCGGCAGCGGGATGACCGGGCGCGCGGTGGGTCGCTCGCCGGCGCCCTGGTGCGCAATGCGCTGGACCGGGGCATCGAGATCTGGACGGACTTTCTGCCGCTCGCACTGCTGCGCGCGGACGGCCGCGTCGTCGGCGTCCGGGTGGCACACGACGGTGCCGAGGTCGACCTGCACGCGAGCCGTGGGGTCCTGCTGGCGACGGGCGGCACTGACGGAAGCGCTGCGCTGACCCAACTCTACGAGGGCCGGGACCGGAACACCGTCTCGCTGCTGTCGACGACCGGTGACCACTTGCGGCTGGCCGGCCTGCTCGGGGCTAAGGTGGCAGCGCCGTTCCGGCCGATTCACACCTTCCTGGAACCCGACGTCCCTGTCGTGCTGGATGAAGATGGCACAGTTCAGCGGAACCTGTCGATCATGAGGTCAGCGTTTCCGCACGCGATCATCGTGAATTCCCGCGGCCGTCGCTTCCACAATGAGGCAGACCACCAGTCACGCGACGCAGGCCTGACGGCGATCGACACCCGAGCTCCGTGGTCCCTGGCCAATGTCCCGTGCTGGACCGTCTGGGACTCCCAGCACGTGCAGAAATATTTCGGTGGCGCCGCGCCGGACATAGCCGGGGTATGGTCAGCGGCCAGCCTCGCAGAGCTGGCGGCGGTCGCTGGGATCGACCCAAGCGGCCTGCCGGCACAGGTCGCTGACTTCAACAGGCACGCCTCGGCCGGCCAGGATCCTGACTTCGGGCGCGGCTCGCACTCGGCCGACCGGTTCGTCGGCGACTTCGCCGGCCCCGGCCACGCGAACCTCGGCACCATCGACCAGGCGCCGTTCTACGCCGTGCAGCTCGCCATTCGCACCATGGGCATCCCGGTCGCGGGGCTGACCGTCGACGAGCACTCGCGCGTGATCGACTGGGCAGACCGTCCCATCCCCGGCCTGTACGCGGCCGGGAACGCGGTCGCTCTGGTCGATCTCGGCTTTGGCTACGAGGGCGGCAACGCGAACGGCCGCAGCCTGCTGCACGGCTTCTGCGCCGCGGAGCACGCGGCCACGGGCGCCTAACTGATTGCCTACTAGCAAATACATAGAGAAAGATATACGATTTGTGGCCTTGGCGTAGCGGTTGTCTCCTGGCCGCTGACCGGCTACCGACGCATGGGGAGCCATGTCTGAGAGCGTGCAGTACACCGGGTTCAGCAGCGCACCCACTTGTCCGCGCGGGTGTGGCTTGTGACGATCCGCGGCAAGGCTTTTATCGCGGGGGCTTATGAGCACCCGGACCGGAAGATCCCAGACAAGTCGATCGCTCAGCTGCACGCGGAAGTGGCACGGGGCGCGCTAACAGACGCGGGCCTCTCACTGGCAGATGTGGACGCGTACTTCTGCGCGGGCGATGCGCCGGGATTCGGGGCAGTCTCGATGGCTGACTACCTCGGGCTGAAGCGACTCCGGTACGTGGATTCGACCGAGACCGGCGGATCCTCCTACCTGGTCCATGTCGGCCACGCGGCGGCCGCGATCGCCGAGGGAAAGTGCCGGGTCGCACTCATCACGCTGGCCGGTCTGCCTCGGTCTGGACTCGCGCCGCGCCCGCTGCTGAACCCGCTGGCGCCGGAGGCGGGGTTCGAGCAGCCATTCGGGCCTACCACGGTGTCGATGTATGCGCTGGCTGCTCGCCGTCGGATGCACGAGTACGGCACGACGAGCGCTCAGCTGGCGGCGATCAAGGTGGCGGCGTCGCAGCACGCCCAGTACAACCCGAACGCGCTGCTGCCGTATCCGGTGACGGTGGACGACGTGCTGGAGTCGCCGATGATCTCCGATCCGCTGCACCGGCTTGATTGCTGCGTGATCAGTGACGGGGGCGGCGCCCTGGTCGTGGTTGCTTCTGAAGTGGCAGCCGACCTGTCTCGGCAGAGTGTGAAACTGCTGGGTCACGGGGAGGCGCCGAAGGTGTCGGCGGGCGGCCCCGTCGATCTTTCTTATACCGGGGCGGTGTGGTCGGGACCCCGAGCCTTTGAGGAGGCGGGGCTCACACCCGCCGACGTTGACTACGCGTCCATCTACGACTCGTTCACGATCACAGTGCTGCTCACAATCGAGGACCTGGGTTTCTGCGAGCGGGGCAAGGGCGACGCGTTCGTGGCCGACGGCGCCCTGCTGGCGCCACACGGCGCGCTGCCGTTCAACACCGACGGCGGCGGGCTGTGCAACAACCACCCGGTGAACCGGGGCGGGATGACCAAGGTGATCGAGGCGGTCCGCCAGCTGCGCGGCGAGGCGCATCCGGCGGTGCAAGTGCCGGACTGCCAGATCGCCCTGGCGCATGGTAACGGGGGGTCACTGGCAACGAGGCCGGTTGCTGCGACGCTGATCCTTGGCCAGGAGGACGCGTGACCACGCCAGCTCAGCCAGAGCTACCGGCGCCTGCACCGCCAGTCAACCCAGAGACAAGAGAGTTCTGGGCCGCGACACAAGACGGCCGACTGCTGCTGCGGCGCTGCCTGGACTGCGCGGCGGTCATCTGGTACCCGCGGACGATCTGCCCGGAGTGCTCCAGCCCGCACACCGAGTGGTTCGCGGCGGCCGGCCGGGGCCGCGTTTACAGCTACACGGTCAACCACCGCGGTGAGGGCGTCTACCGGGGCCTGGCGCCGTTCGTGCTGGCCTACGTCGAGCTGGACGAGGGCCCGCGGATGATTACCAACATCGTCGGCGCTGAGCTGACCGAGCTTGCTGTCGGCCTGCCGGTCGAGGTCGTGTTCCACGACACCGGAGACGGCGCCGCCTTGCCCCGGTTCCAGCCAGTCGGCAGCACAGACTGACGGACGCAGCCAACGGCTGCCGGCGAGCCGATAGCCAGCTAACGGAGGAAGGAACAGACCATGCGAGGTGACTCGACGGCGCCGCACGTCGACCAGTTCAGGTACGACGTCGATGCGCAGTGGGAGCAGCTTCCCGCGGGCATCTCGCATAAGGATGTCTCCGCGGTTGACACCGATTCGCAGGATCGGGTGTACCTGCTGACCCGGTATGACTCGAACGTTCTGGTGTATGAGCGGGATGGCACGTTCCTCACTGCCTGGGGCGGGGAGCACTTCACGAACCCGCATGGGCTGACGGTCGGCCCGGATGACTCGGTCTGGACCGTCGACAACGGTGACCACTCGGTGCGGAAGTTCTCGCCGGACGGGAAGCTGCTGCTGACGCTGGGCAGGCCGGGGCAGCCGTCGGATACCGGCCGGCAGGTCGGTGTCGGTTTTGTCGTGCACAACGTGGAGACGGTGCTGCGGGCGGGGCCACCGTTCAACGGGTGCACGAACCTGGCCATCAACTCGGCGGGCCGGATCTACGTGGCCGACGGCTACGGGAACTGTCGAGTGCACGTGTTCGCGCCCGATGGGGAACTGCTCAACTCGTGGGGTGAGGTGGGGATCGGCGCCGGGCAGTTTCATCTGCTCCATGGGATCGCCATCGGCCCGGACGACCGGGTGTACGTGTGTGACCGGGAGAACGACCGGATTCAGGTCTTCGACCCCGACGGCGGGTACCTGACCCAGTGGACGGATGTGCAGCGGCCCTGTCAGATCGCGGTCGATGGTGACGGTTGTGCGTATGTGGCGGAGTTGTGGCGGCCGAAGGGCAAGGGGTCGTTCACGCACGGGTTCATGCCCGAAGACCGGCCGGGCCGGGTGACGATCTTCGACCGGCATGGCTTCATCGTGGCCCGGTGGGGCGCCAGTACGGTGAGCCGGACCGCGCCGGGCAACTTCATCGCACCGCATGGCATCGCGGTGGACTCGCGCGGCGATGTGTATGTGTGCGAGGTCTCCTGGACTTTCGGGGTGCGGGACAACGGCATTGACCCGGCCGAAGCGGCCGCGCATCAGATTCAGAAGTTCACGAGGCGGACCGATTGAGGCGAGAAGGGACACTAAGCAGATGAAGCACAGCACCGACCGGATCCGGTCGACACACGGCGGGAACCTGCCGCGGCCGGCGGCGTTCGACGCGCTGCTTCAGCAGGGCCCCGTCGTGACGGCGGAGGTTGCGGCGGAGCTGCCGGGCGCGGTGCAGTACGTGGTGGACCGGCAGCTGGATTGCGGCGTGGATGTCGTCAACGACGGCGAGTATGTGAAGGCGGCCGGCGGCGGTCAGTACGGGACCTACATTCACAACCGGGTGTCGGGCTGGGAGGTCCAGCCGATCGATGCCTCCAAGCCACCCAAGCGTGCGGGCGTCGGCGGCCGGGAGAGGGAGCTCTTTCCAGGGTTCTTCGAGTCCGGGCTTTGGCTGCAGGGGTCAGGCGGGCCGGTGCGACCGGGGTACTTCAAGCCGGGCCGGCCGCCGGAGCCGACAACCGAGCGGGTGGCCACCGGTCCGGTGAAATACACCGGCCGCGACGCGATCGCGGCGGACATCGCCGCCCTGAGCAAGGCCATGGAAGGCAAGCCCGCGGAAGCGGAGGGGTTCATCGCTGCTCTCGGCCCGCTGTCCCTGGGTGCCCGGTGGCGGAATGAGTACTACTCCTCGGAGGAGGAGTACATGATGGCGGTCGCTGAGGTGGTGCACGAGGAGTACCAGGCGGTCACCGACGCCGGGTTCATCGTGCAGATCGACGAGCCGGAGTTCGCGACGTCCTGGCAGTTCTTCCCGGACTGGACGGTCGGGCAGTACCGGGGCTACCTGGAGTCGTGCGTGGAGGTCATCAATCA
>JASHOE010000081.1 GCA_030041275.1 Streptosporangiaceae bacterium | reverse complement strand
TCGCCGTCGGTGCTCAAATCGATCTGGGACGGCTGGCGTTTCGTTGGCCATACCACCGTTGTGCGGGGCATCCTCCTCGGCATGACCGGTGCCTTCGCGGCAGCCGGTGCGGTGGTCGGCCTCGGGCCGTCCTATATCAGGAACATCCTGCAGGGAGGCAGTGCGGGCTGGGGCGCGGCATTCGCCGCGATCTTCTTCGGGCTGGCCATCGGTATGTTCCTCGGCCTCCGCGTGCTGCGGGGGTTCTCCCGGCGTCGGCTGTTCGGGGTATCGATCATGTTCGCGGCGCTCCCGCTCGCCGCCGCAGCGCTGATCCCGAACCTCGTGCTGACCGTGATCCTGGTGATCGTGATCGGCGCGTGTGCGGGTGTTGCCTATGTCACTGGCTATACGACCATCGGTCTTGAGGTCGATGACGAGACTAGGGGGCGCACCTTCGCCTTCCTGCAGTCGATGATCCGGGTGATCTTGTTTGCGGTCATCGCGATAGCACCGACGCTGGCCGGTGGCTTCAGCGCGCTGGCGAGGGCCCTGGGTATCTCGAATCTGCACGTGGCGGACGTCGACTATCGGAATATCGGCTACAACCTCGTGTTGCTGCTCGCCGCGGTCGTCGCCTTGCTGCTCGGTCGCCTGTCGTACCGCCAGATGGACGACCGCCGCGGCGTGCCGCTATTCGCCGATCTTGGCGCGGCGTTCCGGCATGATGGCAGGCATACCGTGAATGGCACCGGCAACGGCATGAGTGACGCGGCGGCGACGCTAGCCTCCGCGTCGGCCTCGACCGTCCCCGTACCGAAGCCGTCGAGGCGACTGGGCGTCCTGCTGGCCCTGGAAGGCGGCGAGGGCGCAGGCAAGTCGACCCAGGCGCGGCTGCTGTCAATCTGGCTGCGCGACCAGGGCTATGACGTGGTGACGACGCACGAGCCCGGCGCGACGAAGGTCGGGATGCGGCTGCGCGCGCTGCTGCTTGACACCGCCCACACCGGGCTGGCGCCGCGCGCAGAGGCGCTGATGTACGCGGCGGACCGGGCGGAGCACGTTCAGTCCGTGATCAACCCGGCGCTCGAGCGCGGCGCCATCGTTGTCACCGACCGGTACGTCGACTCCTCGCTCGCTTATCAGGGCGCCGGCCGGCAGCTTCCGCTCGCAGAGATCGTGGCGCTGAACAAGTGGGCCACCGGCGGTCTGGTGCCGGACCTGACCATCGTGCTCGACCTGCCGCCAGCAACCGGCCTCGGCCGTCGGCTGAGTTCGGCTGACCGGCTGGAGGCTGAGCCGGTCGAGTTCCACCAGCGGGTGCGGGACGCGTTTTTGCGCATTGCGGCCGACGAGCCCAGCAGGTATCTCGTCCTCGACGCGGCACGGCCAGAGTCGCAGATCAGCAGGGACATCCAGCTGCGGGTCCGCGAGGTGCTGCCCGACCCGGTCCCATCCGCCGCGGAGGAGAACACCGGGTCGTTCCCGGCGATACGCGAGTGAACGCTGCCGCGAAGGATGCTGAGCTCCCCGCCGGGGCGGGCATTGCGCCAGTGTTCGGCGAGCTCGTCGGCCAGGAGGCGGTGACGAGCCAGCTGGTCAGGGCTGTTGCGGCGAGTGCCTCGGACGATCCTGCAGCGTCAGGGATGACCCATGCGTGGTTGTTGACCGGCCCGCCAGGCTCTGGCCGGTCGCTGGCTGCGCGGGCCTTCGCAGCCGCCCTGCTGTGCGAAAGACACGGTTGTGGCGAATGCCCGTCCTGCCACCAGGTTGCGGCCGGAACGCACGCGGACGTGCTGTTCGTTCGGCCAGACGGGCTGTCGTACGGGGTCAGGCAGACCAGGGATCTGGTGCTGCGGGCCGCGGCGGCGCCCGTCTACGGGCGGTGGCGGATCGTGGTTTTCGAGGACGCCGACCGGGCCACCGAGCAGGCTGCCAACGCCCTCCTGAAGGCCATCGAGGAGCCGGCTCCGCGGACGGTGTGGCTGCTGTGTGCGCCGTACGCCGATGACCTGCCGACGACAATCAGATCCCGCTGTCGGCTGGTGAACCTCGTGACCCCGCGGACCTCGGCTGTCGCGGACGTCCTGGTGCGTGAAGGCGTCGCACCGGAACGAGCCAGAGCCGCGGCCCTGGCCGGTCAGGGCCACATCGGCCGGGCGCGACGGCTCGCTACCGACGAGGAGGCAGCCCGTCGGCGTGAGGCGGTCCTGCGGGTGCCCAGTCAGCTCGGCAGCATCGGCGACGCGCTGCGGGCTGCTGCCGGGTTGGTCAAGGCGGCCGAGGCGGAGGCGGCCGCGGTGACCGAGGAACTCGACGAGCCGGAGCGACTGGCCCTGCGTCGCGCTTTCGGCGAGGGATCGACCGGCAAGGGCGTGGCGACCGCGCTGCGCGGTGGTGCCGGGGCGCTTCGCGATCTTGAGGAACGCCAGAAGTCCCGGGCGACGAGGCTCAAGCGCGACTCGCTAGATCGGGCGCTGCTCGATCTGGCGGCCTATTACCGCGACGTGCTCGCCGTTCAGGTGGGCGCACCGGTGGAGCTGGCCAACGAGCCGCGGGCCGACGACCTCCGGCAGCTCGCGGTGACGGCCGGGGCGAGCACGACGGTGCGCCGGATCGAGGCGATCCTGCGGTGCCGGCAGCGACTGCAGGCGAACGCCGCTCCCCTGCTCGCCGTCGAGGAACTCACGCTGGCGCTGATGTAGCCCGGCGCTCAGCTCCGCGCTTGCTCTGCGCCATACGCTCATGAACTCCCTCCGAGGCTGCCGCAAGCGTCGTGTGTGATTTGCCGGGATTGGGGTGCTCGGGGCAGACGAGAGCCGTTACCGGGCCGTAATGTTGGCGCATGGGCATGATGATGGCGGTGAGCTTCCAGCGGAACGGGCGGCTGTACTACCTGGATCCGGGGCAATACCAGCCCACCGTCGGCACGAAGGTGCTGGTGCCCACCGAGGCCGGCCCCGAGGTAGCCGAGTGCATCTGGGCTCCGCAGTGGGTTGACGACGAGATCACAGACCTCCCCGTCTGTGCCGGCCTGGCTGGTGACGACGACCTCAGCCGCGACGAGGTGAACCGCCGCCGCCGCGCGGAGGCCCGCGTGACGGCGCGACGCCTCGTGCGTGAGTACGACCTGCCGATGAAGATCATCGGGGTGGACTACCTGGATCAACAGAACGTCTTCACGATCTACTTCAGTGCTCCGCAGCGGGTGGACTTCCGCGCACTGGTCAAGGACACGGCCGGCAGGCTGCGCGCGAGAGTCGAGCTGCGGCAGATCGGGCCGCGGGACGAGGCGCGCCTGCAGGGTGGCATCGGCCCGTGCGGCCGTGACCTGTGCTGCGCCACGTTCCTGAAGGACTTCGAACCAGTCTCGGTTCGTATGGCCAAGGACCAGGACCTCCCGGTTAACCCGCTGCGGATCGCCGGGGCGTGCGGCCGTCTCATGTGCTGCCTCAAGTACGAGCACCCGCTGTACCAGGACTTCCACGCGACCGCGCCCCGCCACGGTGAGGAGGTCGAGACGCCGGACGGTCTCGGCACGGTCGTCGGCCACAACGTCCCGGCCGACCAGGTGATCGTCAAGCTGGCTGAGGACGGCAGGCGTACGACGTGCCCGAAGGCGAGCGTGTGCGGGTCCCGCAAGGCATACGAGGCCATGCACGGCGATGCGCAAGGACCAGCCCTGGACCGGTAGAATCCTGTGGCTCGCAGGGTTCGCCCGACGTGCGCCGCCTTAGCTCAGTCGGCAGAGCGATTCACTCGTAATGAATAGGTCGTCGGTTCGATTCCGACAGGCGGCTC
>JASHOE010000080.1 GCA_030041275.1 Streptosporangiaceae bacterium | reverse complement strand
GTCCGACCGCTTGCCCTGTGCCGTTCGTGCTGGCGCCAGCGGGCAGCAGCAGCTGCCAGCCGGGCATGATCAGCGCCGGGCTGGTGAACACCTGTCCGTCACCCATGTTCCGCCCGTAATTGAGACGGGCGATCTCGAGATACAGGTCGCCGGCGCCGAGGTAGCGCTGGGCAATGGACCACAGACAGTCACCGCTGTGGACTGTGACCATCGCGGCGGACAGGCTCACGCTGTCGCGCAAGGCGTTGACGGACTGGCCTCCCGCCTGCGCGGACCCGGCCTGCGCCTGGCTAACGCGCAGACCGGTCACGGTGGCCGCCGACGCCGCGTACGTGCTGACGGCTGACGTGCCGGCCGCGAGCGCAGCCAGCGCGACAAGGCGGGCAGCGGCACCCTGGATGCCTCCTAGCCGCAGCCGCGGAGCGCGACGGCCGCGTGCCGCGCCAACCACTTCTGCCAGCACGCAGGCGAGGAAGAGCAGCCAGGCCAGCCACGTCCCGTCCTTGACGACAGCCAGCACAAGGCCGACATCATCTCGGCTCGACAGCGCGCCCACGAGCTGATGCAAACCTGGCAGACGCCGTGGCAGCGGCGAGCCGGCGAACCGGTACAGCAGCACGGGCGGGCCGACGACCAAGGCGACCAGCGCGACCAGCGCAGCCAGCCCGGCCGCCACCGCGCGCACGGTCGTGGCGTGCGTGCCTTCTCGACAAACCGTGCCTACCGCCCTGCGGCGCTGTGCCGCCGTAGCCGCGCGCCGCACCGCGGGCCTGATAGGTGTCATGCGAGCCTCCACGTCCAACCCCGGCGTGGCCCCCCGCACAGCTCGTGCGGTCTGGTCATCCGTCGCGTGCAGCCAGCCGAGTCGGACGCTAGGACGATTCATGACGACCCACGGCGTGAACCGGGCCCGTTATCGCTGACTCTGACCGGCGGTAACTCCTGGGCAAGACATGGGTTACCGATGAGGCCGCCCTGGCCGAAAGCTTCAGCGCGATCAAGGGTGAGCTGCTCGAGGACCAGGCCTGGCCCACCCGTGCCGCCGCCGCCCGCCGGGCTATCACCGAGTACATCGCCTGGTCCAACGGCACCCGGCTGCACTCGGCACTGGACTGCAGGCCACTCGCTCAATACGAAGCCAGTACCAGACAGGAGAACTTGAAGCACGTAGCCTGACGACCAAGTCTTTAGCCCAAGCCCGCTGGCGCGCCGTGAACACGCGCCAATCTGATCACGCTGGTCCGCGCCGGCGCCCGTTTCGAAAGCGGCGACCTCGTCGAACGGCCATCAGCCCTGTCCGTCAAAGCGGGGCAGCCGCGCCATAGTAGAGATGATGGCGAAGGGCACCTACGGCTGGATCATGCTGGGCACCAAGAACCTCGACGTAACCTTCGACCGGGTGCAGCCGAGTGGTGCCGAGGTCGTCCAAGAGCCGATGGAGCTGTACTGGGTGATCGTGACTGCGCACTTCCGCGACCCTGCCGGCAACCTGGTCCGCGTCCAGGAACTGGTCTGACCAGCTAGCCGACAGCCGCCGTGGTGTCGCAACGGGAACGGGGTTCACATGGTGGGAAGTGCTCCTCAGGAAATAGATGCCATCATCGGAAACTCAACTGACTGGCGAGGCGAGACGCTGTCACGACTACGTGGCATAGTTCTGGGCGCTGGCCCGGCGGTAGTCGAGGAAGTGAAATGGAAGAAGCCCTCGAGGCCAGAGGGA
The DNA here is from genome assembly GCA_030041275.1 of Streptosporangiaceae bacterium. Taxonomy (GTDB): domain Bacteria; phylum Actinomycetota; class Actinomycetes; order Streptosporangiales; family Streptosporangiaceae; genus JAJYUU01. The sequence continues at coordinate 11,007 of JASHOE010000080.1, read as the reverse complement.
GTGCCCGTGTGGTCTCTCGACGGCATCGTATGCATCGGCGAAATGCTCAAGAACGCGGTGCGACTGACGTTCCCGAAGGGGGCTCAGCTGAAGGACCCGAAGAAGCTCTTCAACGCGCGCCTGGACAGCAGCAGCGTTCGCGCCATCGACTTCCGTGAAGGTGAGAAGGTACCTGAGGCCGCTTTGCGGGCGCTCATTCGCGAGGCCGTGGGGCTGAACGTCTGAATCCGGCTGAGACTGCTGAGCCGGACGCCATCATGGACTACACGATCAGGCCGCTGACCACAGAGCACTGGCCCGCACTCGAGGACCTGTTCGGCCCGGCGGGCGCCTCCAGCGGATGCTGGTGTATGTACTGGCGCATCGGCCCGCGCTACCGCGACCGGCCGCGCGCCGACAATAAGCGTGACCTGAGCCAGCTCGCCGCGTCCGGGCGGCCCCCCGGTCTGGTTGCGTTCGACGGCGACCTGGCCGTCGGATGGTGTGAGCTGGCCCCTCGTGCCGAGCTTGCGTGGCTGGCACACTCCCGTGACCTGAAACCGCCCGATGAGTTGCCGGTGTGGTCAATCGCGTGCTTCTTCGTGCGGCGGGCATACCGTCGCCGCGGCGTGATGGCCGCCTTGATCCAGGCTGCCTCTGATGTGGCCGCCGCTGGCGGCGCACCCGCGCTCGAGGCCTACCCCGTAGACACGACAGTGCCAGGTCACACGCGCAACCTGTTTCCGGGGGTCGCTTCGGCCTTCGCACGGCACGGCTTCCGGGTCGTTCTCCGGGCCAAGGCTGACCGTCCGGTAATGCGACGGCAGCTCGGTTAGCACGGTTGACCGGCCGAACAACGCAACATCGCTGGCCACGGGAGCTCGCGCAGATAGCAGACGTTGTTCTTTAGCTTTCTAGAATGCTAGCATTCTCGCATGGTAGCCAGTCAGCAGTTCAACGTGTACCTGCCGGCGGACCTCGTCAGGGAGGTCAAGCACGTGGCGATCGACGAGAGCATGTCTCTGTCCAAGCTCGTCGAGCTTGCGCTGCGGCAGTACCTGGCGACACTCACGAGCCAGCAGGAGGAGTCATGAGGGTGATGGCGATCAGGTACGTGCGCGACGTGGAGAACGCGCAGCGGTTCTACCAGGCGCTCGGGCTCACGCTCGAGTTTGCCAGCCGCAGACCGCGCAGGGGCGGATCGTCGGTCTGGACGGAGCTCGCCGGGTCCGGAGGGGCAAACCTGGCTCTGCATCAGTGGGATGAGCAGCGTGGCGACAAAGTACAGCTGTCGTTCCAAGCCGATGAACCGCTTGAGCGGGTGGTGGACCGGCTCCACCAGAACGGCTACGAGCTGGCTACCGAGATCGTGGACGAGGCATTCGGCCGCTCGTTCACCATCCGGGATCCGGAAGGACTGCTGATCCAGATCAACGAGAACGACTATGACCTCCAGCGGTGAAGTCGCCGTGGAAGTCTGCGGCCTGACGAAAGCTTTTGGCCCGACGCTTGCGCTGGACGAGGCCACGTTCGATGTCGCCCGAGGCGAGATCTTCGGCCTGCTGGGGCCGAACGGCGCCGGCAAGACCACGACGATGCGCATCTTGCTCACCCTGCTGAAGCCGAGCGCGGGGATGGCGAAGGTAGCTGGACACGACGTCACGAAGGACCCGGTGCAAGTGCGCGAGCGAGTGGGCTGGGTGCCCCAAGAGCATGCAGTCGACCCGCTGCTCACTGTCGCCGAGAACATGGCGTTCATGGGCGGCATGTACCACCTCCCGCCGAGGGCTGCGCGTCGCCGGTCGGCCCAGCTCCTGGAAGTGGCGGGCCTGGCCGGACACCGTGACAAGGTGGCGAGGGACTTGTCGGGCGGCACCCGACGCAAGCTCGAGCTGGCGATGAGCCTGGTCAACGTGCCGGATGTGCTGTTCCTCGACGAGCCGACGGTCGGCCTGGACATCACCGCGCGGCGAGATTTGTGGTCCTACGTCCGCCAGATCAGCCGACAAGGTACGACGATCATGTTGACCACGCACTACCTCGAAGAGGCCGACGCGCTGTGCGACCGGGTCGCGATCATCGACCGCGGCCGGATCCAGGAGACCGGCGCGCCAGGGCAGCTCAAGATCACCTACGGGGCAACCACCCTTGACGAGGTGTTCCTCGCCGCGACCGGACAGGAGCTCGTGGCATGACAACACGGTTGTGGCGCGAGCACCGGGTGCTATTCGGACGGTGGCTCGCGCGGTTGCGCCGCGAGCCCCTCGCCATGCTCGCATTGCTGGCGCAACCGATGGTCTGGCTCGTGCTGTTCGGTCACCTGTTCACGATGATGCCGGTGCCTGGCGGAAGCTACCTGCGTTTCATGACGGCGGGCGCGGTGGTGATGACCACATTCAACGCCTGTCTGACCGGCGGCGTGGAGTTGCTGTTCGACCGCGAGTCTGGCTTCCTGGTCCGGATGCTCGCCGCGCCTGCGAGTCGCGTATCGCTGGTCACGAGCAGGTTCGTGTACCTGACCGCCCTGACCGGCACACAAGGCCTGATCATTCTGGTGGCGGCGTGGATGATGGGCGTGCGGTATGCGTCCGGGATCGGCGGAATCGCCGCAGGCCTCGCGATCGGAGCGCTGTTCGGCGCGGGGATCACTGCGCTGTCGATGGCGCTAGCATTCTCGGTCCGCAGCCACTCTCAGTTCTTCCCGGTCACCGGCTTCGCGAGCCTGCCGCTGACGTTCGCGAGCACGGCGCTGGTGCCGCTGGCACTGATGCCGGGCTGGATGCGCGCCGTTGCACGGCTCAATCCGATGACATACGCGATTGACGCGCTGCGCGAGTTGATCATGACTGGCTGGCAGGTAGCGCCGCTGGCCGGCACGGTCGGCGCGCTACTCGCCTTCGACGTGTGCTGCGTTGCCGCCGCGGCCGCCGCCATCCGGCGTGGGATGCGATAGCCCTGGCTTACGGATCAGGACTCTCGCGAGTCCAGCGGATATCCTCAACGGCATGGACATCCGGGCAAGCGACAAGATCCCCGGAGCCACGGTGCGGGTCAGGAGACGTCCAGCAGTCGAGCCCTCCTCAGATGCCAGGCCACGAGAGTGGCTGGCACTCGCTGGCGGAGCTGTCCAGGAAGCCAGGACCGAGGGAACCGATCTTGCCCTCGTCGGACAGCCGCTCCCGTACCAGCCGGGCCGTTCCGAGCGGCGCAGTGGCGTGCCTGCCGAGGTCATCACGTCGGACTTCGTGCCTCAGTCCTGCTCGTGCTCGTGGGCGTATTCGAGGGGAAAGCTGACCCTGAAGCACTACAACGCGGCATGCCCAGTGCACCCGGAGACCCCAGGGCAGTAGTACCGGAAGCGGTCGTTGGCGCCATAGCGACGGCGAACTGCTTCCGCCCGCCATCGACAACCTGCTCAGGAACGTGCTCGTGCATGCCCCGGCGGGCACCGGCGCCGCCATCAGCGCGTCCGCCCAGCCCGCACGGCCTGCGGGTCACGCTGATCCTGCCCATCCGACCAGATCCCCGTTCTGAGCAGAAGCTGGCGCCGTCCGTCACGTGAGGCAGCAGACTGGAGGACGCCCGGACTGTCAGCGAGCAGCTGGCTGAGCAGCGCGCGCGCTTCGGGGCCCGGATCCTGGCCGAACTCACGCATCGTCAGCTCGCGCAGCGTGCCGTAGGCCGCGAGCGCGGCGGACTTCTGGCCGCACCGGTCAAGCGCCAGCATCAGCTGCACGTGGGAACGCTCGGCCAGCGGATCGGCGGCGATGCACCCGCGAATCTGCGCGAGCGTCTCGTGGTGCCGACCGAGGGCGAGCCGCGCGTCGATGAGCCACTCCTGCGCGTCGCGCCGCTGCGCCACCAGGGCCGCTCGGGTCAGCTCCATGATCGGCGTGTCGGGTAGGTCAGCGAGGGGCGGCGATCGCCACAGCGCGCACGCGCGGGCCAGCATGTCATCGGCGTCCGCGAACCTGCCGGTATCGAGAGCGACGCGCCCGTCGTGCGCAAGCTTCTGGAAGACTGCCAGGTCGAGCTCGCCCGGCTCAGTCACCAGCTGATAGCCGGCTGGGTGGGTGACGAGCCGGCGGCACCCGGCGAGGACACGGCGCAGGTCGCTCATGCGTACCCGGAGCGCTCGGTCAGCGCCCGTGGGCGGATCGTCGCCCCACAGCGCGTCGATGAGCTGCGTCCGGGCTGGCCGCTGCCCGTGGTACAGCAGCAAGACAGCCAGCGTGCCGCGCTGTGAGCGGCGCGCCAGGTCTAGCTCGGTGCCATCGTCCGCCTGCGCTGAAAGCGGTCCGAGGATGCTGAAGTGCATCATTGCCCCCGGTCTCGGTGCGTCGGGTCACGTTTCGGGATCGGACGCTATGCCAGCCGCTGCCAGGAACAATCCGACTTACCGATGACGGTGAACCGCCGTAACGCCGCCGCAACGCGTGAGTTACCGGTTAGGCCTCTCTGACCACGTCCGCGGGATCCTTGTCGTCGCGCAGGCCCTTATACGCAGGTGCGCGAAGCCGCCCGGACTTTGTCCAGCCGGTGAACTCGATCTCGGCCACGAGCACGGGCTCGACCCAGCGAGCGAACCTGGCGTCTTCCGGTGCCAGCTGGCCCGCGAACGGCGTGGTGTCCCGGTGCAGTGCCGCGACCTTCTCCCCCAGCATCCGCAGCGTCTGCTGGGTGAATCCGGTGCCGACGTGGCCGCAGTACACCAGGTCACCATCGGCGTAGACGCCGACTAGGAGCGACCCGATCCAGCCAGCCCGGCCGCCCTCGCCTGGCTTCCAGCCACCGACCACCACCTCCTGCCGGAAGACGTTCTTCGTTTTGCGCCACGCGGGCGACCGCCGGCCCGGCTCGTAACGCGAGGCCGTTCGCTTGGCCATCACGCCTTCGAGCTGCAGCTGCTTCGAAACGGCCTTGATGTCCGCGGCGGACTCGTCGGCGAACGACGGGGGGACCTGCCAGCGGCCGCCTTGGATCCCGAGGCCGTCTAGCAGTTCGCGGCGCCGGGTGTACGGCAGGTCAACCAGTGGCCTGCCATCCAGCCACAGTGCATCGAAGGCCAGGTAGCTGACCGGTGTCTGGGCCGCAAGCGCGGCGGCCTGAGCCGCGGAGCCGATGTTCATCCGCTGCTGAAGTGCCTCGAAGTCCGGCCACGACCCGCTCCCGAAAGCCACGATCTCCCCGTCCAGGACCACCTGCCTGGAACCCGCCAGGTCAGGGCCGCGTGCGAGCTCGGGGTAGGTCTGGGTGATGTCCCGCCCGGTCCGAGAAATCAGCCTGACCATCCGGTCGGTCACGAAAGCCAGCGCGCGCAGGCCGTCCCACTTCAGCTCGTAGGCCCAGCCGGTGTCGTCAGACGGCAGCGGACCCGCGGTAGCCAGCATGGGCCGCAGCCCGGCGGGTGGCTCCCGCCACGAGTCGTCCTGTCGGCTGCCCGCCACACCCCGATCTTGCCTTGTGCGACCGCCGCGAGGCGATCAGCCCATGCTCTTCGCGCCGTCCAGCGACTCCCTGATGATGTCGGCGTGGCCAGCGTGCTGGGAGGTCTCGGCGATAACATGCAGCAGAACCCGCCGGGCTGACCAGCGCGCGCCCGGCGAATTCCACGGCGCCTCCGGCAGTGGATGACTGGCGTCGAGGTCGGGTGCCGTCGCCAGGACCTTGTCCGTCGCGGCCGCCGCGGCCTGGTAATCGCTGATGAGGCCCGCCAGCGTCTCACCTGGCAGCATCCGGAAGCCATCCAGGTAGTCCTGTCGCACTGCCGGATCCATCCAGTCGATGGCCGACTCCCGCGGACCCTCGCTGATGAACCGAGCCCAGTTCTGCTCAACGGCCGCGAGGTGCTTGATGATGCCGCCTATCGTCAGCTCGCTGGCGGTCGTCCGCGTAGCTGCCTGCTCGTCGGTCAGATCGCGGGCGGTGAATGTCACGAAATGCCGGTGCTTGCCGAGTGTCTCGGCCAAATCTGCGCGCTCACCGGTGAGGGTCTGCTCTGCGCCGTCCACCTCGTAACCTCCGCCCGTTGAGGAAGGCCCCGCTGCCGATGAGCGGCACGCTACCCGGCGGGTCTGACACTCTCGGGCGGCCCGGCCAGGCTTGCCGGCGAGGTCGGCCGGGCACCATCTACTGAAGGCGGCCGTGGCGGCGCAACACCACGCAGGACCAGGGCCCGTATGCCGCGGCGGACGCCCAGAACGGGCACGTTTCCGCTCGACCTGCTTGGTAAGTATCGCTCCCAGCCGCTCTGTGCCGGGCTCCCGAACCGCGCTCGAGGCCCCGGCGGCGGTGCGCCGGCCAGGGTGGCGCAGGACTTCGGGGTCGTTCCCCGATGAGCACGGGAGGTCGCCGTGACGCTGCCAGACTTCTTCGTGGCCGGTGCACCCAAAGCGGGAACGACGGCGCTGCATGCCGCGCTGGCGCGGCACCCAGGGCTGTACCTATCGGCGGTGAAGGAACCCAAGTTCTTCCTCACCGACGGTCCGCCGCCAACCCAGGGCGGACCCGGTGACGCCAAGACCTACGCCGAGCAGGTCTGGCGCCGGGCTGACTACGAGGCCCTGTTCGATCCGGCGCCGCCCTGCACCCTACGGGGCGAGTCGACGCCGTTCTACCTGTACAACCAGGCCGCCCAGCGGCGTATCAGGGAGCTGATCCCGCACGCGCGGATGATCGTCGTTCTCCGCGACCCGATCGAGCGCGCCCACTCGAACTGGACCCACCTGTGGTCGGCAGGGCTGGACCCGGTCCAAGACTTCGTCCGAGCCTGCGAGGCCGAGGACCAGCGAGTCGCTGCGGGCTGGGCGGACTTCTGGCACTACAAGCGGCTCGGCTTGTACGGGGCTCAGGTGCAGCACCTGTACTCGGTGTTTCCGGCTGACCAGGTGCTGCTGCTCCGGTACCGGGACCTGCTCGAGGATCCGGCAGACGTGCTGAACCGGATCTGTGCCTTCCTCGGCGTCAGCCAGGGCCTGCTTTCCGAACTGCCGCGGGAGAACGTGACTGCTCATCCAGACCAGAGTCGGCGGCACCGGTACCTCTCGGTGCTGCTGCGGGCGGGGTCGGCCGTCACCACCGCGCTGCCGGGCCATCCGGCGAAGACCGTGATCGACAAGCTCGAAAGCAGCCTCCAGCAGGGCGCCGCCCCGCGTCGTCCGCTGACGTGGGCGCAGCGGCAGGCGCTCATCCCGTTCTTCGACGCCGACGTGCGGCTGCTTGAAGACCTGACCGGCTATGACTTCAGCAGCTGGCTGCGACCGCGGCACGAGTCCGGCGGGCTAGTCGGCGCGCGCCCGGCTGGCCAGCGACAGGCACGCAACGGCCGGCCGCGCGACTACTAACCGGCTAGCGCAGTTCGGTCCGGAGCTCGTGCATCCCATCGGCGCGGGTGAGCTCGTAGTACCACCGCTCCCGACCGTCGCCCAGGGCGACGATGTCGACGTACCGGAGGCCGCACAAGCCATCAACCCCCCCACCGACGGGAACGGTGCCGTCTGCGGTCAGTGCCGCCGGAGCGATCCCGGTCGCCACGCCGGTTCGCTCCTCGAAGTTCTCCGCCGCCGTCGCGCGGCCGTCGTAGTGGGCCATAACCAGTCCGGGCTCGAAGCGCACGGCGGACACCCGGACGCCGCGCGCATCCCACTCACCGGGCCTCGGGGTCAGCGCGTTGCCATGCCCGGTCCAGTCGATACCGTCGCTGCTGGAGAAGTAGTCGGTCGTCATTCGGTCCGTGTGATCGGGATCAGCCAACGGGTGCACCGATGCCCACAGGTGCCACGTTCCCTCATGAAGTCTGACGACGGGGTCCTTGACCGCCGAGCCGGCGTCGCCAGGTAGCACCACGACGCGCTTGACCGGATCGAAGGCGTCCGGATTGGGGGCCTCGAGCATCTCAACTCGCCAGTGTTTGGTTCCCGGCGTCGCGCAGCTGAGATAGAGCCGCCAGCCGCCGGCCGAAGTCCGCACCAGCGCGGGTCGCTCGAGGGACTCGGCGTCCATGTCCTCCTTGGCGATGAGCTGCATCGTCTGGAAGTTCACCCCGTCGGCTGAGCGCGCTACGGCGACGGCGTAGCCGCGCCGCGGGCCCCGGCGCAGCCGGTACGCAAGGACGAATTCAGCACCGTCGAACACCGCGCTCGGGGCGCCCGACCAGCTGCCCGGCTCACTTCCTGGTGGCTCGACGGCGACAACAGAGCGCTCCGGGAATGGGCGGAACTCGGACAGCTGGGGCGGGAAGTCCTCGGTGATCACAATGCGAAGAATAGGCGATCTGCACCACTCGGCGAGCAGACTCAGGACCACTGCCAGGCGGCGACGAGCCGACCGACTGTAACGGAACAGCTAGTCATATGCGCTCAGGAAGGATAGATTACCGCCGCAATCGTATGTCCTTTTCGCTTTACCCAGGGGTGGGGGGGCCTAGTGGAGGGGCTGAGGCCTGGAGACCCGGAGCGGGTCGGCCGCTACCGGCTGCTCAAGCGGCTCGGTGCCGGCGGCATGGGCCTGGTGTATCTGGGCCAGTCTCCGAGCGGGCGGCATGTCGCCGTCAAGATCATCCGTGCTGAGCTAGCCGACGACAGCTCATTTCGGCAGCGCTTCCGCCAGGAGGTGACGGCCGCCAAGCAGGTGGGCGGCATGTTCACTGCGCCCGTCGTCGACGCCGACCCGGACGCACCTGAGCCATGGATGGTGACCGCGTACGTGGCCGGGCCATCGCTCTCTGACGCCATCACGAGCTGGGGACCGCTGTCGGTCCGGTCGGTCCGCATCCTCGCGGCCGGGCTGGCGGAAGGCCTGAGCTCCGTGCACTCGGCTGGACTCGTGCACCGCGACCTCAAGCCATCGAACGTGCTGCTGGCCAGCGACGGGCCACGGATCATCGACTTCGGTATATCGCGCGCCGCCGACGCGGCAGGGCCGACCAGGACTGGTGGCGTCATCGGCTCGCCCGGGTTCATGTCTCCCGAGCAGGCCAGGGGCGAGCCGGTGGGCCCGGCCAGCGACATCTTCAGCCTGGGCAGCGTGCTGGCGTACGCTGCCACGGGCTCGCCGCCCTTTGGTACCGGTGCGCCATCCGTGCTGCTCTACCGCGTCGTCTACGGAGAGCCCGACACCGAGAAAGTCGCGCCCGAGCTGCGACCGCTCATCGAGCGGTGCCTGACCAGGGACCCAGCGGGCCGGCCGACCACAGACCAGCTGCTGGCCGAACTTGGCGCGCCCGCTCCCACCGCGGACTGGCTCGACAACCACGTGCTTTCTGACTCGATCGCCACACCCGTGCTCTACACCGTGCCCAGCGAGGCTTGGCGCGGCGAGGATCACGCGGAGGAATCGTCGGCGGCAAACGGCAGCGCGGCGGGCGTGGCGGCCGAATTTGCCGGAGCAGGCCTCGCAGCCGGCGTCGCCGGGGCAGGCCTCGCAGCCGGCGCTGCCGGGGCAGGCCTCGCGGCCGACTTCGCTGAAGGCCACGCGGGTGCGCCCGGCCACGCGTCCGGAGCCGCCCCGGTCGCAGACCTGGCCGGAGTCGGCGGCGCTGCGCTGGTAGGGGACTTCGCCGGGGCCGGCATCGACGCTGGCGCGCTGCCGGTGGACTTCGCTGGGTCCGGAGTTCAGGCTGACGCCCCGGTAGCCGGACCCGCGGACCTCGCGGGCCCCGGTGCCCCGAGCAATGGGGTGGCAGCGAACTTCGCCGGGCCAGGCGTCGGGGCTGATGCGGGTCCAGCGGCGCTGGCCGACCCGGACCGGACAGGTGCGTCGGGCGAGTCGGCTGCCTTTGCCTTCGAGCCGGACCGCTGGCTCGCCGACATGGCTATCGAGCCGTTCTCAGGCCCGCAGGCCGGACCGCCGTCGCAACACACACCGCCGCCTGTTTACCGGCACTACCAGGTGCCTGAGCCGGAGCCGCCGGAAGACCGCCGGCGCAGGAGCTGGCTTGCCGTCCTCGCAGCGATCATCATCCTCTGCGCCGTCATCGGAGGGATTACCGCGGTTGCCCTGATGCTCCGCGGAACAGGCAGCCACAACCCCACCGCGGGTGGAGCCAACCATTCGTCGGCTTCGACTGGACAGCAAGGACAGCAACAGTCGCCGACTCCAGGGGGGACCTCCGCACCGGCGGCGGGGCCAGGGGCGCCAAGTCCGAACCGTGTGCGGTCGAGCGGGTCCACCAAGTCGAGCCCGAAGCCGAGCTCAACGCCGACCTCCTCGCCGTCCACGTCAACGTCGCCGACGTACCCCTCGCCTACGACCGTCGTCACGAACTACTTCGCCGATATCAATGCTGGAGATTGGTCAGCCGCGTGGTCGCTGCTCAGCCCCAGCGTCTACAAGCTCTATGCCGCCCCGAGCGCGCTGGAAGCCGTCTACGGTAACTATGTCGGCGAGGTGGATGTGCTCAGCATGACCCCCAGCGGCAGCACCGTTACCGCTCACGTCGAGGAAGTGGGACCGAGCGTAAAAACCACTATCACTACGTCGCAGGTGTTCCAGGTCGTGGACGGTGTGATCCAGTCCCTCGTCGTTTCGACAGCTGCGACCGCCTAGCCTTCCTCAGGTACGCGGCACCAGCGCGGCGTCACGATAACCGCGATGAACGGGCACCCGCCGCTGAGTGGCGGGTGCCCGTTCATCGCTCGGATCGGGGATCGGCTAGCTCACCTGCGCGGTCCGGCCGGCCCAGTACGGCGCGCGCAACTGCCGCTTGAGGATCTTGCCTGACCCGGTCCGCGGCAGCTCGTCGACGTACTCGACCGACCTCGGCACCTTGTAGCTGGCGAGGTGCTGCTTCCCGAACTCCTTGATCTCCTCTGGCGATAGGGAAATACCCGGCGCTAGCACGACGGTGGCGTGCACCATCTCGCCCCAGTCCTCCGACGGGATGCCGAACACGGCCACGTCGTAGATCGCCGGGTGCTGCTCTAGCGCCGCCTCGATCTCAGCCGGGTAGATGTTCATGCCACCCGAGATGATCATGTCGCTCTTGCGGTCGCAGATGTAGAGATAGCCCTCGTCGTCGCGGTAGGCGAT
>JASHOE010000079.1 GCA_030041275.1 Streptosporangiaceae bacterium | reverse complement strand
GAGGGATCAAACCCAGGGCACGCTGCGTGACCGGGACGCTCATACTGGACTGTGAGGGCCTGTCAAAGGTAGTGCTGAAGGACAGGACGACCATCGCGCTCCTGGCCCAGGCCCGCTTCGACGGGCTCCGGGTCGTGACCAGTGCGGCCACGCTCGTGGAGGCGCGAGATCCGCGGGTGGACCAGGGACGATTCGATTGGGCCGTCTCCCGCTTAGTAGTGGAGCCCGTCACCGAGGACATCGCGCGTGCCGCTTCGAGACTTCTCGCTACACACCGCCTGCACGGTCATCAGCACGCGATCGACGCAATGGTGGCGGCGACCGCACTCGCCGCGCCCGCTCCGAGGATCTTGCTCACCTCCGATCCCGGGGATATGACCGTGCTGTGCGGAAAAGGCGTCCGGCCGGTCAGGGCCTGAACGTCTGCCGCTCGGCGACTTGGATCCGGGCCAGCCGAGACCTGGCGGCGCGCAGGCTGGCGAGCCAGCGCGGTCCTGCCGCACCTGCGCGGTCGCGGGCCAGGTGCTCGGCCTGGAGCTGGTTGGTGAGCCGGTCGAGGTGAACGAGCATCTCGCCGCGCAGCGGCCAGCCTGCTGATGCCTCGGCTGGCGCATCGCGCAGCACCGGGGCGAGGCGACCGGTGTGCTCGCGGGCCTCGGCCAGGTGCCGCTCGACCTCGCTGCCGTCGGGAACGCGGCCGCCGGTGAGGTCGGCGCGGATCAGCCCGCCGTAGGAGCGCAGCGCGGCGGCGAGCCCTCGCAGCACCTCGGCCATCATGTCCGGAGCGTCGTCGCCGGAGAGAGCGGCGACGTCGCCGCCGTCTGGCAGCCTTGCGTCGTCGGTGATGGAGCGGGTCAGGCCCCTGATCGTCACCGCGGCGTGCTCCAGCGTTTCCAGGCCATTGCGCAGCGGGACGGCGGTGCGGTCGAACCTGAGCTTTTGCGGCCTGAGCCTGAGGCTGTCCTCGGCCTCACCGAGCGCGCCATCCGCACGCTGAACCTCGGCCGTGAGCGCGCGCGCTCGTCCCAGCCAGGCCTCGGTCTCGCTCGGGTCCGAGCCGCCGGGCAGGCCCGACGCGATCTCCTCGAGCAGGCCAGCCATCTGCCGGCTGAGGTCCCCGATCGCATCCTCGGCCGGCTGGGTACGGACGGGTGACAGCAGGATGCCGCCCAGCAGCCCCGCGCCGGCCCCGACCAGCGTGTCAACGATCCGGCCGGTCGCGGCCGCACCGGTGTCCACGGACAGGATCAGCATCGCGCTGATCGGCACCTCGAGCATGTGCTCGCCGAGCTTCAGCACGGAGCCGATCACCAGCGACGCCACGATGATCAGGCCCAGGCTCCACCACGTCAGACCTACCGCGGCCGAGAATGCCAGCGCGACGAGCACGCCCGCGGTGACGCTGGCCACGCGCTGGACCGCGCTTTTGACTGTCTGGTAGGCGGTGGCCTGAACGACGAGCACGGCCGTGAGCGGCGCGAGCACCGAACGCGCGGTTCCGGGCAGGAACCAGGTGAGCAGGTACGCGAACACCGCGGTCGCTGTCAGCCTGGCGATGAACAGCGCCTTCGGCTGGGCCCGGAGGCGAGCGAGCGCGATGTGCCCGGGTGCCGCACGCACGAGGGTGCGGATGGGCGCCGCGTACGGGCGCAGGGAAAAGTCAGTTGCCATAGCGAAGTGGGGTGAGGGAGAAGGCCTATGGGTCGGGGCGGGCACAGCGAACGGGGCGCATCCGCGCATCCTCTGTGCTAACAACATCGGGCGGTACCTATTTCCGGCGTGACCAGGTTCACCGCCGGCCGTGCTGCAGGATGATCTAGTGACCACATCCGCTCAGTCCCCGCGCGCCCTCGACCCCGGCACCGAGCACCGGATCAGGGAGGGTATTGGCCGCCAGACGCTGCTCACCACGCTCGGCATCTCGATCGCGGAACTGGCGGTTGGGCGGGTGACGCTCGACCTGCCGTACCGGGCCGACCTGTGCCAGCAGAACGGCTTCATGCACGCGGGAGCGATCACCACACTTGCGGACTCCGCCTGCGGCTACGCGGCGGCGAGCCTGATGCCCGAGGACCGGGATGTGCTCACCGTCGAGTTCAAGGTCAACCTGCTCTCGCCCGCGCGAGGAGACCGCTTCCGCGCCACCGGCGAGGTCGTCCGCGCGGGACGGACGCTCACGGTTTGCTCGGCCGAGGTTGTGGCGTGGGCGGACGACGGGGACGGCAGCCCGGAGGCCTCGCTGGTCCTGGTGGCGTTGATGCAAGCCACGATGATGGCCGTCACCCGGCCGGCCGGCTCCAGCCGGTAACGCCCGCAGGTGACCGGTTGGTAACCCCGGTCTGCTTAGGGGTGCTCTGGCCGCGAGGCAGGATGTAGCCTTCGTTGCGTTATCGCAAATAGTAAAGACGTGTATTGGATTGAGTCGGGTGGACATAGACAGCAGTCAGGGCCGCATGGCCGACTTCTTGGGAACGAACCAGGCGAAGGTGCTGGATCGCTGGTGCGAGATCATCTCGGCGACCATGCGCGGCCGGATGTCACAAGACGAGCTGCGCAGCGAGCTTGCCGACCTCTACAGCTTGGTCATATCCGCGATGTCCAAGGCCGACGAGGCCGCGGCCAGCGAGCTGCGAACGGCTCTTGTCGGCCTGTCGCGATCCCGGGCGCGCAGCGGGTTCTCGCCCGGTGAGACGGCGCTGGCGGTCTTCTCGCTCAAGGAGGCGGTCTACGAACTGGTCGCGGGCGCGGCCGAGCTGGTGCCCGAGTACCTGGCGTTCAGCCGCATGATCGATGATCTTGGCCTGCACACATTCGAGGCCTACGCCTTGACCAGGGAAGAGATCATCAGACAGCAGTCCGACGCGATGCTGGAACTGTCCACTCCCGTGGTCCAGCTGTGGGACGGCATCATCGGGGTGCCGCTGGTCGGCACGCTGGATTCGGCACGCGCCCAGCTGGTGATGGAGAAGATGCTGGAGGCGCTCGTCTCCACCGGATCCAGCCACGCGGTCATCGACATCACCGGCGTGCCGACCGTCGACACCGAGGTGGCGCAGCACCTGCTGAAAACCGTCATGGCCGCTCGCCTGCTCGGCGCGCAGTGCACGATCTGCGGGATCCGCCCGCAGATCGCGCACACGATCGTCTCGCTGGGCATCGAGTTCGGCGACATCGCGACGAAGGCGACGCTCGCGGATGCTCTGGCGCACGCGCTCGCCGTGGCGGGCCTGAAAGTCGTGCCGGCCTGATGGACCGCGTGCCGATCCTGAAGATCGGGCCGACCCTGTTTGTGTCGATCCAGATCGACCTGCAGGATCAGAGCGTGGTGCAGCTCCAGGAAGATCTCGCCGAAGAGCTGGTGGCCAGCCGGGCCACCGGGGTGGTCATCGACATCACGGCGGTCGAGATCGTGGACTCGTTCATCGGTCGCATGCTGGCCACGATCGGCTCGATCTCCCGGCTGTTCGACGCGGAGACGGTGCTGGTCGGGATGCGGCCCGCGGTGGCCATCACCCTCGTCGAGCTGGGCCTGTCCCTCGAAGGCGTGCGCACCGCGCTCAACGCGGAGCAGGGCCTGCGCATGCTCGACGGCCAGTCCTGAGCGGGGCCCGCATGGATGAGCTGCCGATCGTGTCCGGCGACGACGTGGTCCGCGTGCGCCAGCATGTCCGCGCGGCCGCGGCCGGCAGCGGGCTGTCGCTCGTAGACCAGACCAAGCTCGTGACGGCGGCGAGCGAGCTCGCCCGCAATGCCCTGGTACACGCGGGCGGCGGCAGGGCCCGGGTCGAGGTAACCGAGTCCCCGGTGGGCCGCACGGGCATCCGGATTACGTTCACCGACGACGGGCCGGGCATCCCGGACGTGGACCTCGCACTGACCGACGGCTGGACGACGGGCGACGGGCTCGGGCTTGGCCTGTCTGGGGCCCGAAGGCTGGTTGACGAATTCGAGCTGGTGTCCAAGCCAGGCACCGGCACCCAGGTCGTGGTGGCCAAGTGGTCGCGCTGAACAGCACGACCGAACCCGAGATGCGCTGGATCCGGGTCGAGGACCCGAGCGCGGTGCCAGCATGCCGCAGCGCGGCGGCGGCCTTGGCAAGCCAACTCGGGTTTCCAGCGACCCGGGCCGACAAGCTGGCCCTGGCGGTCACCGAAGCCGCGTCCAACCTGCACAAGCACGCCCGGGAGGGGGCGCTGCTGCTGCGGGCCGGCCGCGACGGGAACGCGGCCGGCATCGAGCTCGTCACGATCGACGCGGGGCCGGGCGTGCCGGATGTCGCCAATGCGCTGCGGGACGGGCATTCCACCGCCGGATCGCTGGGCATCGGGCTCGGCTCGATCAGCAGGCAGGCCGACTTCTGTGACATCTACTCAGCTGCCGGCCGGGGCACGGTTCTGGTCGCCCGCTTTTGGGCAGGCCCCGGCGACCGGCCGACGATCCGTTGCGCGGGCCTGACCAGACCCATCAGCGGCGAAACGGAGTGTGGTGACGCTTACGCGGTAACGGGCGCTGACGGCGTGATGACCGCCGCGCTCTGCGACGGCCTCGGCCACGGTCCCCTGGCTGCGGAGGCGGCCAGGGAAGCGCTTGCCGCCGTGTTCGAGCGGCCGTCTGGTGAGCCTGCCGCGCTGCTCGAGCGGGCTCACCGGCGCATGGGCGGGACTCGCGGCGGCGCGCTTGCGATCGTCCAGATCGATGGTTCCTCGGTCCGGTTCGCCGGCCTCGGCAACGTTGCTGCCTGGATCGTCTCCCCGGACTCCCGCAGCGGGATGGCTTCCATTCCCGGGATCGCTGGCCACCAGGCGCGCCGGTTCCGCCAGTTCGAGTACACGCTGCCCCCCAAGGGCATCGTGATCATGCATTCCGACGGTGTGAGCAGCCGGTGGAACATCGAGGCGCTGCCCGGCCTTGCCAGCCGGGATCCGCTGATCACCGCGGCCGCACTGCTCGCCGAGGCGGGACGGCACCGCGATGACGCCGGCGTGCTGGTGCTCAGGCCATGACCAGCGAATTTGCCCGCATCGAGGTACGGGACGTCGGCGGAGTCTTCGCCGCGCGCCAGCTGGGCCGTGAGGTAGCGGCCGCGCTGGACCTGGAGCGCCAGGACCAGGTGCGCGTGGCCACCGCCCTCAGCGAGGTCGGCCGCAGCGCCGTCGTCAGCGCGCAGACCGCGGCGATCGCGTTCAGCGCCGATGAGGCCGATCTGATCCTTACCGTCAGGTTCGACAGCGAGCCGCCAGCCGACGGCACTCGTGCGGCCGCCCGGCTGATGGACGAGGCGGCGGTGGACGGACGGGTGCTGCGGATGCGGAAGCGGCTCCCGGCCACGCCCCGGCTCGACGTGACGTCGGTCACCGAGCGGCTCGCCGCCCTGTTCCCTCCGTCGCCCCTGGATGAACTGCGGCGGAACAACGACGATCTCATCCGCGCCCTGGACGACCTCCGGCAGCAGAAGGAACAGCTGGTCCTGGTCAACGCCGAGCTCGAGGAGACGAATCAGGGCGTGATGGCGATGTACAGCCAGCTGTCGGAGGAACTGGAGCAGACGAACCGCGGGGTGGTGGCGCTCTACGCGGAGCTCGATGAGAAGTCCGAGCGGCTCAGGGAGGCGTCGGAGGCCAAGAACAGGTTCTGGGCCAACATCAGTCACGAGCTGCGCACACCGCTGAACTCGGTCATCGGCCTGACCCGGCTGCTGACGGATCCGGGAGCCGGGAGCCTCGACCCGGAGCAACTGCACCAGGTGGATCTCATCCAGAATGCCGGGCGCACGCTGCTCACCCTCGTCAATGACCTGCTCGACGTGGCGAAGGCCGAGTCGGGCCGGCTCCGCATCGACCCAGCGAAGGTCGCGCTGCCGCCGCTGCTCGGCCGGCTTCGCGGGCTGGTGCGCCCGATGGCAGAAGGGCGGCCAATCGAGGTCATCGTCAGCGACGAGGGTGCGCCGGAGTCGATTTTGACCGACGAGCTGGCGCTGACCGCTATCCTGCGAAACCTGGTGTCAAATGGCATCAAATACACCAACAGCGGGGAGGTGCGATTGAGCGTGCGCACCGTCGGCCCGCGTCTCGAGATCGTTGTCGCCGACACCGGGATCGGCATCCCGGTCGGCCAGCAGCAGCGCGTGTTCGAGGAGTTCTACCAGGTGCCTGGTGTCCGCCGGGGTGGTACCGGGCTCGGCCTGCCCTACGCGCAACGGCTGTCCGGGCTGCTCGGCGGCGACCTGACCCTGACCAGCGAGCCCGGGGCGGGCACCACCGTCGTCCTCTCGCTGCCGCACGGGCCAGCGGTGGTCGGCACGGTCCTCATCGCCGACGACGACCCCGGCTTCCGGCAGGTGCTGCGCGGGCTGCTCGACGGTGTCGCCGACCGGACGATCGAAACCGAGGACGGCGACCGGGCACTCGCCGCGGCCACGAAGGATAACGTCGATCTCGTGCTGACCGACCTGCGGATGCCCGGCCTCGACGGCGCCGCGCTGCTGCGCCAGCTGCCCGCTGCGATACCGGCGATCGTCATTACGGGCCTGGATGTGGAGCCACCACCGCGTGCCGCCGCCCTGCTGCACAAGGACGAGCTCACCAGGGACCGGCTGGCTTTCGCGATCCGGAACGCCTGCGGGAAAACGTAATGACCGAGCCAGCGGCGGTCATGCTCCTCGTCGATGACGACGAGGCGAAGCGCTATGTCCTGGCCACCTGGCTGAAGCGTGCCGGGCACACGGTGATCGAGGTCGGCACCGGCCAGGAAGCACTCGACCGGGCCACCGAGGCCGAGGTGGTCTTGCTGGACGTGAATCTGCCGGACATGAGCGGTTTCGACGTCTGCCGGACCCTCAAGTCGGATCCGCGGACGGCGGCCATCCCGGTGATCCAGGTGTCGGCGACCGCCGTCGCGATCGCGGACCGGGCCTACGGCCTGACCCAGGGCGCCGACGCCTATTTGGTCGAGCCGACCGAGCCGGCGGAACTGCTGCCGACGGTCACGGCGGCGCTGCGCTACTCGCGGGCCCGGCAGCGGGCCGAAATGACCGCCTCCCGGCTGACGTCGCTGACGGGCGTCACCTTGAACATCAACAAGGCACAGACCTTCGCCGGGCTCGCGCGCGCAGCCGCGGCTGGCGCGGCGCAGATCTTCGAGGCTCCCGCCGTACTGATCCTGATCATGCCGGACGGCCAGTTGCGCCGGATGTCGGCCTCGCCGGAGCGCCCGATACCGGTGCCGCGTGGCGGTCGGCTGGAGATGGCGGACGACGTCGCCAATTCCGTACTCGGCCCCGGTGAAGGCCACGCCGCCGCGGTCATACCGGAGGCGGAATGGGTCCGGCTGATCCCGGACACCACACTGCGCACTGACGTTACCGTCGCCGTGGCCAGGACCAAGCCGGGACGGCCCCCGGTTGCCATCGCGATCGCGTTCGGCCGCGGCGCGGGCGAAGAAGAGATGCAGATCCTTCGCCAGCTGGTGCAGTCGACCGCGCTGGCGGTCGAGGCGCTGCGGGCCTATGCCGAGGAGCACCTGGTGGCCCTCACGTTGCAGCGCAGTTTCCTGCCGACGGCGCTGCCCGAGGCGCCCGGCTTCACGATCTGCGTCCGGTATGCACCAGCGAGCGATCAGGCCGAGATCGGCGGCGACTTCTATGAGGCTCTGGAATGGCAGGACCGGCTGCTGATCGCGATCGGCGATGTGCAGGGCCACTCACTGCACGCGGCCACCGTGATGGGCGAGCTCCGGCACGCACTGCGGGCCTTCGCCAGCGAGGGCCGCTCACCGCTGGAGATCACCGGCCTGCTCAACCAGGTGCTGCGGCAGTATCACCCCAACATCCTCGCCACGCTGTGCCTGGCGTTGCTGGAACCCGCATCGGGGGCACTGGAGATCGTCAACTGCGGGCACATTCCCCCCTTGATCGTCGATGGCGTCACGGCCGCCTACCGGGGCGAGGGTGGGCTGCTGCTCGGCATGCCAGTGCACAAACCGCACATAGAGCAGGCGGTTCTGCCGCCGGGCGGGACAGTGCTGCTGATCACCGACGGGCTTATCGAGGAGCGGCAGGTCCCGCTCGAGGACAATATGGAACGCCTGCGCGCCGCCGCCGAGGAGGTCGCCGGAGTGGACGCCGAGGCATTCGGCAACCACATAATGTCTCTCTTCGGCGCCCGAGAGGATGACGTTGCCCTCATCGCGCTGCGAAGGAGCGCACTATGACAGCACCAGATCAGGATGTTCGCTGGTCGGGTCCGCACGCGATCGTCACCATGCCCGACGAGATCGACCTGACGAACTCTGCTGACCTTAATGAGCGGCTGGCGGGGGTCATCGCCCAGGCCCCGGAGACGGTCACCGTCGACATGACCGCCACAACGTTCTGCGATTCGGCAGGGATCAATGTGCTGGCCCGCGCCCACGAGCTCGCCGCGGCCAATGGCGGAGAGCTGCGCATCGCCCTTGGCCGCTCCCCGGTGGCCCGCATCATCCAGCTCGTCGGCCTGGACCAGATCGTGCCGCTCTACCCCGACGTCCAGCACTCGCTGGACGCCGGTGCGCCGTCCGACGCGTAAAGCAGGGACGCAGGCCGCGTTAGGCCTGCGGACGGTGGGGTAGACGGCCGGCTTCAGCTTGACGAAGGGCGGCGGCATGGACGAGACGATCCCCCCGCAGAACGAGGTTTCTGATGGCCCGGACACGCCGCTCGAGCTCGGCAGTGCCGGCTGGCGCGGCACGGTAAAGCGAACCGGCAAGAAGTTCGTACGGGACCGCTGCAGCATGACGGCCGGCAGCCTGGCCTACCACTGGTTCCTGGCCCTTTTCCCGGCGCTGATCGCGCTGCTGGGCCTGGCCAGCCTCGTGCATGTGGGGGCCAGCACAGTGCACCGGCTGGTAGATGGGCTGAACAAGGCGCTGCCGCCCGGAGCGTCGGGGGTGTTCAGCCAGGCTGTGCACGCCGCCGTCGCCCGATCCGGCAAGGCCTCGCTCACGGCGCTGATTCTCGGCATCGTGATCGCGGTGTGGAGCGCTTCCGGCGGCATGGCCGCGCTCGAGACCGGCCTTGACGTGGCATACGAGGTGCCGGTCGACCGCAAGTTCGTGGCCAAGCGGCTCCGGGCGTTCCCGCTCATGCTCGCCACGCTCGTTCTCGGCGGGATCGCCGCGGTGCTGATCGTGTTCGGCGCCTCGATTGGGTTGGCCATCGAAAGCCACGCGCCGGTCGCCGGAACGGCCTTCGTCATCGCATGGACGGTCGTGCGCTGGGTGCTGACCGTGATTCTGATCTCGCTGCTGTTCGCGGTGTATTACTTCTACGGCCCCAACCGGGAGTCCCCGAGCTGGCAGTGGGTGAGCCCCGGTGGCCTGGCCGGCACCGCCATCTTCCTGGTCGCCTCGCTCGGTTTCTCCTACTACGTGGCGAAATTCGGTTCCTACGGCAAGACCTACGGCGCCTTCGCCGGGGTCGTCATCCTCATCTTCTGGCTCTACCTCACCGGGCTGGCCGTGCTCCTCGGCGGCGAGATCAACGCCGAATCTGAGCGAGAGGCCGCGGTGCAGGCCGGCCATCCGCAGGCGCGAGCCGGCGCCGAGGATGTGGAAAAGGCAGCGTGACGCGATCACGCCTGGAAGCCACGGCGCCAGTGCCTTAGCTTTCGGCGAGAGCACTCGCCAGGTCCGGGGCGACGCGCGCTGCGGCGTCGTTGCCGGCGTGCCAGGTGCAAGCCAGACCTACGGCGGCGACGAGGCCCGTGCCGAGCACCCGGCGCAGCGCGTCCGTCACCTGCCCGGGGCCGGGCCCGCCCGGTGCGGGGTACCGCAGCCCTGGGAGTTGCGCCGAGTCGATGACGTCCAGGTCCACGTGCACGTAAAGCGGCCCGTCCGGCAGGCTGGCCTGGTCAATACCCGATACCTCCGCGCGCTGGATCCGCGCGTGCTCCAGGTAGCTGACCTCGGGCGGATCCAGGTCACGGGCGCCGACGAGCAGAACCTGCCGCTCCGGCACCGGCCGCAGGCCGAGGCGCTTGGCGACGAGTTCCGGCCGGTAACCGACGAGCATCCGGAGCGGCAGCCCGCCGATGTAGCCCGAGGCCGTGGTCTCCAGCGTCTGCACGTCGCCGTGCGCGTCGAACCATACGATCCCGGCCACCGAGCCAGCCCGCTGCAGCCCAGCCACCGTGCCAAGGGCGGTGGTGCAGTCGCCGGACAGCACCACCGGGCGCTCGCCCCGGCTCGCCACCCCGGCCACCACATCGGCGACCGCGCCGTAGAGCACGGCCAGCCGGTTCCACACGTCGTCCGAGGTGAACTGAGTGCTGACGGTGTGTCCTACATCCAGCGGGACGTCCAGGCCAGGAAGGTACTCATCCAGGTGGTAAGGAACCCCGATGACCGCGTCCATAGCTCCAGAGTGCCTCAGTTGGTGGGACGATCAACCCATGAGCATGCTGCCGCACGAGCTTCGGGATCTGATCGCGTCTGGCCCGATGGCGCATCTGAGCACCGTCAACGCCGACGGCAGCCCGCAGGTGACCGTCATCTGGATCGGGCTGGACGGCGACGATCTTGTCAGCGGGCATATGAGCTGGCGCGCCAAGCTGGGCAACATCGAGCGCGACCCGCGTGTGGTGCTGTCCATGGATGCGCACCGTGAGCCGGGCGTGTTTCTCAACCCGTACGCGGTGCTGCGGGCACGCGCGGTGATCGAGCCGAGCGACGGCGCGTGGGATCTGCTCAACCGCCTGGCGAAGGTCTACGTGTCGCCGGAGGCCGAGTTCCCGGCGCCCAAGAAGCCCGGCTACATCGTCCGCTACTCGATCGAGCGCGTCGGCGGCGTCGGCCCCTGGGCTGGCTGATCCGGTTCGCCGCCCCGCCATGCGATGAACAGGTGGCCGCGTATCTCGACGGGATCTTCGGTGGTGAGGGTGCCGAACCCAGCCTCTGCGAGCAGCCGCAGCCAGGTGGCGCGGCTGAACGCGCCGAGCCGGTGTGTCTCCTCGACGACCTGGACCGTGGCGTCCGCCGACCGCAGCACGAACTCGTACTCCGCCTGAATCCAGCCGTCGTCCGGCTCCGGATCCCAGGTCCATTCGGTGAAGCTCGCCTGCCGCCCGCTGGCATCGCTGCCGCCGCCACCCCCGCTGTAGGGCTGGAACGCGTCGGCGACGTGGTCGGGCACGAATACCGCCAGCCCACCGGGACGGCAGTGCGCGAACGTGGTCTCGATCACCTGCCGCAGGTCGTCCTCGGTCGTCATGTAGTCGATGGCGTCGTGCACGAGAACCGCGTCGAACGTGCGTCCGAGGCGGATCGAGCGCATGTCGCCGCTGATGTGCTCGCACTCCGGGTTGAGCCCCCGGGACACGTCCAGCATCTCGTCGGACAGGTCGACGAGCGTCATGGCCAGCCGGTCCTTCAGGTGGACGGCGACGCCGCCGCCGCCGCTGCCCAAGTCGAGCACCTCGCGCACGGCAATCTCGGCAGCACCGAACAGCTCGGCCAGGTGCGCGGCCTCCCCGGTGTACTCCTCCGGCGGCGAGATCAGCGGCCACCACGCGGCAAGGTCGCTGTACACGCGGTAGTCGCTGGCCATGCCGCAATGATCGCGCATGGGCGCGGGCGCAAGCGCGCGGTGCGGATGACTAGGGGATATGGGGCGTAACCGAGTAGCGTTCGGTTTATGACCGAATTGACGTGGCTGGACGCCACCGCGCAGGCCGAGCTGGTCCGTAACGGCGAGGCCAGTCCCGCCGAGCTCGTCGACGCGGCCATCGGCCGGATCGAGGCGGTGAACCCGGAACTCGACGCCGTGATCAGGACCCGGTTCGACCAGGCCCGGGCGGAGGCCGCCGGTAATATCCCGGACGGGCCGTTCCGCGGGGTGCCGTTCTTGTTCAAGGACCTGGGCTGCACGGTCGCGGGCGAGGTGACCGCGTTCGGCGTCGGGCCCATGCGGGATCAGGCGATCCCGCTCACGTCGTACCTCGCCGAGGCGTTCCTGGCGGCCGGCTTCATCCCCCTCGGCCGCACGAACGTGCCGGAGATGGGGACCACGGTGACCACCGAGCCGATGAGCTTCCCGCCGGCGCGCAATCCGTGGAATCCCGGGCACTCCACGGGCGGGTCGTCGGGCGGGTCGGCGGCGGCGGTGGCCAGCGGCATGGTGCCGGCCGCACACGCCAACGACGGCGGTGGGTCGATCCGGATCCCGGCGAGCGAGTGCGGCCTCGTCGGGCTCAAGCCGAACCGCGCGCGCGTGAGCCAGGGCCCGCTGATCGGCGAGGGCTGGGCCGGCGGCACGATCGACGGCGCGGTGGCTCGCAGCGTGCGGGACGCGGCCGCGATCCTGGACGCGATCAGCGGCTGGCATCCGGGCGAGCCGTATTACGCGCCGCCGCTGCCGCGGCCGCTGCGTGAGGAGGTCGGCGCCGATCCCGGCAGCCTGCGGATCGGGTTCATCGACCGTCCGGGTGCCGACATGTTTCTCGATGATCCTGAGTGCCGCGCGGCCGTCGCGGGCGCCGCGCGGCTGCTCGAGGGGCTCGGCCATCACGTGGAGTCCTCCGGCCCGGCCGCCATGTTCGACGAGGGCTTCATCCACCACTTCACGACGATCATCGCCGCCGATACCGAGGCGACGTTCCGGGTCTTCGAGATGCTGCTCGGCCGGCCGATCGCCGAGGACGAGATCGAGCCGCGCAACGCCACGTACCGCAAGATCGGCGCGGCGATGGACGCCGTTACCTACCTGGACAGCCGGGCGTGGCTCGGGACCTGGGTGCGGCAGATGGCGTCCTGGTGGACGGAGTACGACCTGCTGCTCACGCCCACGCTGGGCGCGCCGCCGCCGGAGCTCGGCTGGTTCACCGG
>JASHOE010000078.1 GCA_030041275.1 Streptosporangiaceae bacterium | reverse complement strand
GAACTTCGTGTCAGCTCCCGGCGCGGTGATCTCGCGCAGATAGCGACCAGAGCCCCGTGCGGCGTGCAGCCACCGGTAGGCCGACAGCAGAGCGGGCCACAGTTTCGCCACATCCAGCGCGCGCAGCGGGTTGGACGCCACCCAAGCCAGGACCACGGGCTCCGGCTGGACCTCCGACAGCACGGTCCTGTATGTCTGCAACTGCTCGCCGGCGCCGAGCAACGCGACGGCCTGGTCGTAGGAGTCGATGATCGCGCGGTCCGGCAGGTCGTTGCGGCCGATCAGTCGGCCGCCGACGCTGACATAGCGCAGTGAGTATCGCGCGCCGTTGCGGCTGCCGGCCTCCAGGCCGGCAATCCACGCGCGCACCGCGCCGAGGTCGTCGCCAATGTCGGCTGGCTGCGGGCCCCGTACCGGCACGTCGACAACTGGGAAGACCGCGCCCGCGGCGACCGCGCGCAAGATGGTTCCGTCGTCCCAGCGCCGCTGCAGCTTCGCGCGGATGTCGGAGGCAGTGGTCCAGGTGGTCATGACCCGTGGCCAGGCTGATGCGCGCGGAACTCCTCGATTGTGAGGGTCAGCAGCTGCGAGTAACTGCCAGTCGGGTTGTCGACGAAGCCGATGGCCCGCACGTAGGGCTCGATGACGTGAACCTTCTGCAGCGGCGTGACGATCAGCAGCTGCAGACCGAGCCGGGCGAACAGATCTAGCGCGTACCGGGTCGAGACGTCCGACCCGCGGCCGAAGGCCTCGTCGATGACGGCGAACCGGAACGCGCGTGATTTCTCTGCGCCCCACTCGAGGCCGAACTGGTAGGCGAGCGAGGCGGCCAGGATGGTGTAGGCCAGCTTCTCCTTCTGCCCGCCGGACTTCCCGTCGGAGTCGCGGTAGTGCTCCCAGACCTGGTCGGTCTCGCGGTCCACCTCGGACGCGGAGAAGGTGAACCAGTTGCGCACGTCCGTGACACGGCGGGTCCAGGCGCGATCCGCGTCGGCGTGCCCGTCGCGTCCGCGGAATCGCTCGATGATCCGCTGCACGTCGCCGAACCGCTGCTCCGAGTAATGGTCGTCACCGGCGGACAAAGTGTCGTCGGTCGCGGCGCGCAGGTCGGTGCGGAAGTCCCGGACGTCGGTGTTGGTGGTGCGCTCGGTGTCGAGCCGGATGTACCGGCCAGGACTGTAGTCGATCGCGCCCAGCGCCTCGTTGATGCGATCGACCCGGGCGTGGATCTCGTGGGACTGGCGGTTGAGCCAGCTGTTGAACTGGGCGAGCTCGCGGATGGTGTTCACGTTGAGCTGTCGCTTGAACTCGTCCTCGAACCGGGGCAGGTCGTCCGTAGCGACCCGGTCGTGGAAGGCGCGGAACTCGCCCCGCGCTTCGACGCTGACATCCATCTCGGTGGTGGCTTCGGGCCAGCGCCTGCGCACCTCAGTCATGTACTGGAGAAGGCTGTTTGAGTATCCTCCGAGCTCGCGCACGACCCGGTCGATAGCAGCCTGAAGCCCGTCGGCAAGCGAGTCGCCGGCGTCTGCGCACTCATCGGCCGTCCGCGGCATCGCGGCGCCGATTCGCTCGGTGAGCTGATCGAAACGCGACCGGGCGGTTGCACGGTCGGCCTCGGCCACGCCGGAGACGAAGTGCTGGTCAGCATCCCTGCGCGCAGTTGCGCGCTTGATCGCGTCGTCCTCGACACGGACGTCGCCGATCAGGCTCTCGTGCATGCGGCGGAGCCGGGTCATCTGCTCTGCGTTGGCCGCCAGTCGCTTCTCGATCTCCGCGAGCGCGGAGGAACCGGCGATGAGTCGCTGCCGCTCCAGCTCCGCGGCCTCCGCCCTCTCGCTAGCCTCCTCCCAGTCGAGTTCAGTCCAGGTGCGGAAGACGTCAAGGCCGTCCAGGGCCGACCGCCGCTTCGCCATCTCGTCACGCTGACTGCGCAGCGCGGCGTACCGCGAGTCGGCCGCGTTTAGCTGGTTCTGGAGCTGAACCATGTGGTTAGTCAGCGCGGCAATCTTGCGCTCGTTGACCCAGCCGAGCACCCAGAAGCGCGGGTCGTCGACGTGGGACCGGTCGTCCTTCTCGTGCCGGTCGCCCGAGCGGACCTGCCCCTCGCGTGTCACGGCCCGGTGCTCAGTGCGGAACTGCTCGATCGTGTCGACGCACATGAAGTCGGCCCGGCGGGTTAGCTCATCGCGCAGGTAGTCGCGGAACAGCCCGTCGGCGATCTCGATCGTGCCCGACAACATCAGCGCGCCGGACGTCTTGCCCGGCTGCAGCGGCACTCTGCGCGTCGGCACCCGCTCATATACCAGTCGGCTGCCGGCTGTCTGGCCGTCGCTCCGGCGGTAGCTGAGGCGATGCTCGTTCACCCACCGCGACAAGCGGTCATAGTGCGGCTGTCGGACGAGCAGGGACAGCGCGAAGCCACGCAGCACTCGCTCGGCAGCGCCGCGCCACTGTGAGAACTCCTCGGCGACGTCGAGCAGTTCTCCGGCAAACGGCAGCTCGGCCGCGTCGATGCGCAGGTCGGCACAGAGCTGGCTGCGCACATCCAGCTGGGCGGCGGGAATGTTGTTTTTGCGGGCCGCCAGGCTGGTGACCTCGGCGCGAGTCTCATCACCGGCCCGGCGCAGCTCGGCCCGCGCCGCGACCTCCACTTCGAGCTGCGCATCGGTGGATCGGAGCTGCACGTCGAGCTGCGCTCCCGCGACTGCCACGTCCGCGGCCAGCGACGCAAATGCCGCCGACGACGTGCGGTCCGCCAGCCCGGCTGACGTGACGAGCCGGTCGAAGTCCTTGCGTCGCTGCCGCCGCTCGGACATCTGGGCCCGGGCAGCCGCTGCCTGCTGCTCGAGATGGCTAACCCGGTCGCCGCCCGCGGCTGCTCGTTCCGCTATAAGACCTTCACGCTCGCAATCGAGATCGTCGAGCGCGGTCTTAGCGTCGACAGCCGCCTGGACTCGGCTGGCGCGTTTCACCTCGTGGGCGGCGATCTCGTCGGCGAGCAGGCGCATGCGCAGCTCGGCGATGAACAGGCGCACCGCCTCTCGCTGCCGTTCCAGCTCGCCGCGCCGGGCCAGCGCCTCGTCGTAGCGATCGCTGGTCGCCACCAGCGGCTCGAGCGCTTCGAGCTGCTCGCGAGCACGCCTGACTGCGTCGTGCGCCTTGGTGAGGTCCTCGAAGTGGGCGATGATCTCGCGCACCCGGTCGTCGGCGTCAGCGGGCTCGAGCATGTGATTGCGAACGAAATCGTTGAGGTTGCCGACCGATTTCATCGAGACGGTCTGGTGGAACAGGTCCATCGCCTGCTCGGATGCGATTCCGAGGAGGCGCCGCAGGCGACGCCCGTAATCCGGGAATGAGGTGTGGATCTCGGCGCCACCGGCCCGCAGGCGGCGCCGAAGTTCGTGCAGATCAGGGCCGAAGTCGGTGAAGTCGGTGTCGATGGCCAGCTGCTTCGGCGAGGTGACGAAGAACCGGTCGGGCTGGCCGGCCTGGTCCTTCTGGTGAAACACCTGGGCGAGTGTCACGGTCTCGTCGTATCCGTCGTTGGCGAAGACGCCGAGGACGACCGAGTAGTGGCGGTGATCGCGGAGCCCGACCGGGCGGGACGCGCCGGTCGCCTCGATCCGCTCAGACTTGTAGTGCCCCTCGACGTAGCTGCGAAGCGTGCGCTCTCGCGCGTCGGCCCCGGCGGCCTTGTTGTAGGCGATGCGGTGCGCGGGCAGCAGCAGTGTGGTGAGCGCGTCCACCAGCGTGGACTTGCCGCTACCGATGTCGCCGGTGAGCAGCGTGGTCGTGCCATCCAAGGACAGCCGCCACACCCGCTTGTCGAAAGTGCCCCAGTTGAAGACCTCGAGCCGGTGCAGCCGGTAACCCGCCTTGGTGCCGGCGGCGCCGAGCTCTACCGTCGAGAACAGCCCGTCAGTCATCGGCGCCGCCTGGCTGGCGGGTGGTGGTCCCTGCGTACTCGGCGAGCTTGCCAGCGAAGTCGGAGAGCGTCTGCGCGTCGACGTACGCCTTGAGTATCCGGCGAACCTCCCACTGGTCGGCGCGGCCGCGCAGCTGGCGCAGGAAGCCGAGCTCGGTCGCGCGGCGGATGGTCGTATCGACCTGATCGATGACGCGGGCCTCGTTGGTCGACTCGGCGAGGAACAGCCGCAGCATCTCGACGACCTGGTCGCGGCTCAGGACCAGCTGGCCGTCGGCTCCGGAGGTCTCGAACTCAACCAGCCGCTTGCGGAGCAGGACGAGCAGCAGGCTCAGGTTGTAGGTCAGCGTGCGCCGGATCACTAGTCGCGGCAGCGGCTCCTCGCCGTCGGCCTCCGGCCGGGTCTTGAGGTAGGCGTAGCCTTCCGTGTCGTCGACGATGACGTCGACGCCGACAGCGGCGAAGTGGTCGCGCACAGCGGGGCCGCGCCGGTCCAGGGTGGTCCACGCCGGCTCGTCGTGCTCGCGGTACACGACGCCGCGCATCAGCTGGATGATCGCAGCCGCGACCGCGTGCTCTTCCGGGCCCCTCACCGGCGCGACACCGTCACCTTCGGCATGCGCATCCGGCGGGCGGCCTCACCGCGGGCGTAGTCGATGAACGCTTCGTCATGCTCGTCGACGCTCACCTGCAAGTCCTCGTCCGCCAGCGCCAGGTAGCCGACGACCTCGGCGGCGCCCTGCTCGACGGGGTAGACGCCGACGATGTCACTGAGCAGCGCGGAGCTTCCCGCGGGGACTGCGGAGCGGATGTTGTCAGCCAGCCGGGCCTGGTCGACGAACGGCTGACCGAACAAGGCGCTCATGTCCACCTCGGCCTGAGCCTCGGGGTCGAGCAGGCTGTCAACGCGCGCGGCGGGCCGGGCGTCATACAAAGGCCGCTCGAACGGCAGGACGATCCCCACCCCCGGCTCGTCTACGTCAAGGCCGATCGCGGGCGAGCGGTCGCGCGAGGCGAGCGCCGCAGCTTCGACCTGCCGGATCAGCGCGAGCACGCGGCGGTTCTCCAGCCACACCTGATCCTCGAGGAAACGGCGTAGCTGCTCGGAGATCTGCCGGACCGTGCGCTGCGTCCGCTCGGCCGCCTCGGACCAGTCGTGGTGAACCTTCTCCAGCCGGCGGTCGGCTTCGACCTGCTCCAAGCGCTGGACCCGTTCGAGCAGGTCGGCCAGCTCGTCCTGCCTCGCCTCAGACAGCAGGAAGTCGTGGAAGGCCTGGAAGCTGCGGCCCTGGTCAGAGGCGTTGATGTCGGCGCGGCTGCCGACCAGCTCGGCGAGAAGATCGCCCTTGCTGCCCTCCCAGGTGGCGATCCGCTCGCGGGCCGCGCGGTCCAGGCCACGGAAGTTCTCCTCGACCTCGCGGAAGTCCGACAGCAGGTCGCGGGCGGTCGCCGCGAACTGTTGATATCGGTCACGCAGTGCCGTCGGACCGAGCACGGTCACGTTGCCGGCCGCCACGTCGGCGATCTCGCGGTTGATTTCCTCGCGGCGTTTCTGGAGCTCGGCGAGGCGGGCTTCGGGGTCGGTCTCCGCGCCGTGCACGATCTGCCTGAGCAGCCCGAAGGCGGTGTGCAGCCGCGACTCGGTGCCGACGAACGGGCGGACGACGAGCCCCGTGGCCCACGCGTAGGCCTTCTCGAACGCCGGCGTGGCATCGTAGTGCACCTCGTCAGACCCCAGGGGATAGAAGCGGCGCAGCCAGCCGGCGTCGGCGTGGGCCCAGTCCTCGAGATACTCGGCGGCCGGCTTCGGATAGCGCGGAGCAGCCGGGTCGAGCGCGTTGAGCGCGTACAGCTCGTCGTCCAGAGCAGCGGCCAGTGTCGACGCGCCGACGGCCCCGTTGTTGTCCTCGACGAAGAATCTGCCCAGGAAGGTCAGTACCAGCGGCGCGTTACCAGCCCGGAGCAGGCGCCACGCCGGATGGCGCTGCTGAAGCCGCTCCACATCAGCGTGATCCATAACGCTCCTTGCTCAGCCCGGCGCCCAGCTTAGGGAGACGAGCCGACAGTTCACACGCGACTTGCCCATCGAGCGGCGTTGTCTTAGCTATGGTCCGCACTCAGGTGCTGAGCTGGTCGAACCTGGACTTGGACAGGCCCATGAGCGCGGCGCCATCCCTGACAGACAGTCCGGCAGCACGGAGTGCAGAGGCCGTGGCGCGCGACTTCAGGATCAGCTCATCGTTGGCACGGCGAAGATCCTCCGCCGCCTTGTCGCGGGCTGCACGTCCGTGCTGATAGTCGAGTAGCACCTCGACAGGGACATCCGCGACCTCGTAGATGTAGTCGACCGCGATCTCGGTCGCAGGGTCCTCGCCCGTCATGAAGTGCTTAAGGGCCTCCACCTCTTCGAGGAGCTCGCCGACCGTCCGGCCGCCGGCACTGCCCGGGTAGCCCTCGGGCAGGCCGGTCCACACCCACACTCCAGAGTCAAGTGCCTGCTCGCGGCTTACGCGGATGGTGAGCCGCTTCTGAGATGCTGCAGTGTCGCCGCGCGCGTCAGCGATTGTCCGGATGGAGTCGCTGCTCATTCCATCCACTCCTTCCGGAAAACCGGCTCAAGGTCTTCACGCAGGCGCTCCAGCCGGGCTCTGGTGATATCGCGCACGGGCACCGTGGTGCGTGCGACAACGGTCTGCGCCCGGTCGTATAGGAGCAGCAAGCGAACTGAGCGCGTCGACTCCACCCAGTCCGGGCGCAGGCTGTGCTGTCGCGCCATCTCGTAGATCCGGTCCCGGATCGCCTGATAGGTGGTGAGCACTCCGGCCAACCTAGGGCCCTGGACAGCTAGCCGTCCAGCAAGGTGGACGGCGTGTCGTCCAGCCTCAGAAAGGCGGCGGGTCGTCTCGTGCGCCGGGGATGGCGGCGAACGGGTCGGCCGGCGTTGTTGGTCCGTCGTCGACGCCTGCCCAGGCGCCCTTCTCCGACGGCCGGGTGGCCCAGGCCGGGAAGGGGAAGTCGACGGCCAGTGG
>JASHOE010000077.1 GCA_030041275.1 Streptosporangiaceae bacterium | reverse complement strand
CAGGCTGTCCATCTGCGGCGACTGCTGGTCACCGGCACAGAACTGGATCGAGTCGGGCCTGACCACAACGGAGGGTCTGCTGCAATCCACCTTCCGCTACCGGCCACCACCATGGCTGCCCGAAGGCACCGGCATCTCCACCTGACCGCGACGGACACTGGCAGCCACGAAATGATCGTCAGCGGAGCCTGCGCATTTCATGGATATATGAGCTGGCAGGAGCAGTTCGATGAACCGCCGACCTGTGGGGCTGCCAGCCGGCAAACGAGAACCCGGCGAGCCGCAATTTCCCTGCTAGAGCGAGCGGTCCGCAGACCGCTCGCTCCGCCGGGCGGTCCGGAACGGGGCCAGCACGCGCTCTCGGCCATGGCCGCCCGCGTCGTCACAGCCATAGCCACAGCAACGGTGCCCGTTGTCTGCGGAGAGGGCCTCGTGCTGGCTGGTTAGGTAGCGGCCGGGGGCAGCGGGGTGGAGATGTCGACGGCGATGCGCCAGCTGCCCTTAGGGTCGCGCCGCCAGATGGTGGCGTCCCAAACCGCGATGCTGGTGCTGTCGGCGTCGGCTATGCCGCCTGCTCGCGGGATGCAGACGGTTACTGTGCACAGGGCGTAGCCGAGATCGCCCGAGGAGTGCGATTCGTGCAGCCGGATGGTGCGCTGGGCTCCGGCGGCGGCGGTGCGGGTGATCGCGGTGTGCCAGAATTCGGTGATCGCGGCGTGCCCGTGGATGGGCTGCATGCCGTCGGCCATGAGCTGGGCGTTCTCGGTGTAATAGGAGGTCATCGACGCCGGGTCAGCGTCGTCGAAGAGGTTCTCGAACGCGCGGGTGAACTGCTGTAGCTGCTCATGGGTGAATGCCGTCAGCGGCATGGTTACTGCTCCTATCGTTCATCGTGCGGGCCTGGCGGGGCGGTGATGCCTGCCAGCAAGGGCAAGATGATGTCGTCCACGACATGGCGTGCGAAGGCCCTGCCGGTGCCGGCTTCGATCATCAGCTGGCGGTAGACCTGTGCCTCGATCACCTCATGAACCAGGCGGGCCAGCCTCCCCGCGGCCGGTGCGGGCAGTTCGCCGCGCTGTACCGCACGGCCGATGATCTGCTCAGCTGCTGCATCCTGGTCAAACAGGGACCACAGGCTGGCAGCCAGCTCGCCGTCGGTGCGCATGACGTGGACCAGGCCGCTCATCATTGCCATGAAGTCCGGGGTGAGATGGCAGCTGATGTCCTGCATCACGGCCAGCAGGTCTGCGCGCAGGCTGCCAGTATCGTGCGTGCCCCGCACGCGCCCGGCGATGTGCGCGTCGACCGCGGCACGTACCAATTCGGCCTTGCCCGCCCAGCGCCGGTAGATCGTGGTCTTGCTGGCGTGCGCCCGGGCGGCCACGGCATCTATCGTCATCGCCTCATAGCCAGCCTCGCCGAGCAGGCCGATGACGGCCGACAAGATCGCCCGCTCACGCGGCTCGCCTCGGGCCTGGCGTGCAGCCCCTTCACCGGCCAACGTCCTGCTCCCGTGATCCCCCATATGTGTACGATACCGTATCGTACACATATGGCACCCGGCGTCGGCCTCAGTCACGCAGATCGGCGGCCACGGGCGCGCCCGTCCGCTCAGCGTCGGACACATTCGGTCATCAGCGCCAGGTTGATGCCGGCCGTCTAGCGCCGCATGGCCGCACGTGGTTATGAACCAAGGTGCGGGCGGCTGCCTTGCTCTGGGCATGCTGCTGGCCGAAACGGCGTGCCTCAACGCGGCAATATAGGTCCTTGGCGATGCCCGAGCCGGTCAGTAATTCTTGGTTTCACACGCCTGCGCTATTCTGTCACGCCCTACGGACGTATAAACGCTAAAAAGCATTGCTCGGACGGCCAGATAGCCAACATGCAAACGATCATTGCCGCCGTGCCCTGCTGCCTGCGGTGGAGCTCACCACTGATGTAAAGTCCAGAACTGCTGCTAGCCAATATCAAAATCAGGGCGCAGGCCAAAAGGCGCCATAGCAGCACGGCCCCGCGTGCTCTTTGGGTAATTAATGCATTACCGGGCCAATACACCTGCCGCGAAGTCCCAGACGGCGCTTCACTCAGGCGGAGATGATGCCATGGACGGCGGGCCGCCGCGTCCCGACAACCCCAGGCCAGGCGGGGCGCGTACCAGACGAGCAGCATGGAGTGTGAGCGCAGGCATCATCCTGGGAACAGCGGCCGTGACCTGCCTGGCCCTTAGCGCGGTCAGCGCTCAGCAGGCCATCGCGCTCGGCTTGCCAGGTGCGCTCCTCCTCATCGGGGGACTGATAGCAGCGGCAGTCCCCGATCCGGTGACTGGCCGGCACCTCTACTTTCAGGCCGGTTTCCGTATGGGCTCGCTGCTAAGCCGGTTCCGATCGTTCTTACGCCGGCGCCGGAACGGATCTTAACCGCCGGCAGTCCCGCCCGGACCAGGCGCGATCTGAGCCAGCTCAAAGGCCTTCACGGTCGCACCGTCGCGCGTTCCCGGACGCCCTGCCCAAGCTGTTCGCCGGCCAGAACATCGGCAAGCTCATCCTCGCCGTGCCGTGAGGCCAGTACGCCGGTACTTAAAGCCGACTTGAATGATCGCGTACCTGATGGCGGGAAATCGACCTGTGTGCGCTGCGAGCGGCTGGCGTGTCCGGGGTATGACGCGTGGTGAAACGCGTTCATCATCTCCGTCTCAGGCCAGGGAGGCCCGCGATGAGCACGACCGAGAACCGCGGCAGCGACACCAGCGGGATGGCGAATGCCGGAAGAGTCGACATGAAGCTCGAGGTGCTCGTCATCCCCGTCTCGGATGTCGACCGTGCAAAAGAGTTCTACGGCAGATTGGGGTGGAGGCTCGACGCCGACCGCGGCGGCGAGGGCTTCCGCCTGATTCAGTTCACCCCTCCGGGCTCGGGGTGCTCGGTCCAATTCGGCGCAAACCTCACGTCGGCCGAACCCGGTTCCGCTCAGGCCCTGCTGCTGACCGTCTCCGACATCCAGGCCGCGCACGACGACCTGATCAGCCACGGCGTCGAGGTCAGCGACGTGTTCCACTGCTCAGCGGGAACCGCGTGCCGGTTCCAGGACGGGGAAGGCGTGTTCCAGCGTGTCAGCGGGCCCGCGCCCGACCGCACCAGCTACAGCTCCTTCGCCACTTTCCGCGACCCAGACGGCAACGGCTGGATATTCCAGGAGGTCACCGCCCGGCTGCCAGGCCGGGTCGACGCGGCCGCGACGTCGTACGGCTCGGCAGGCGACCTGGCTAGCGCGATGGTGCGCGCGGCGCTCGCCCACGGCGAGCACGAGAAGCGCATCGGCCACGCACCCGGACTGGCCCGACTGGTACGCGGCGTACATGGTGGCGGAGCAGGCCGGGACGGAGCTGCCGGTATGAGCGACAACGATGTGATCGTTCTCGGCGGCAGGGCGCCAGGCGAGCACTGCGCCCGGG
Organism: Streptosporangiaceae bacterium; assembly: GCA_030041275.1. Taxonomy (GTDB): domain Bacteria; phylum Actinomycetota; class Actinomycetes; order Streptosporangiales; family Streptosporangiaceae; genus JAJYUU01. The sequence continues at coordinate 2,755 of JASHOE010000077.1, read as the reverse complement.
CGATGGCCGCGCAGATGGCGAGTCTGTCATGACCACCGCAGCCACCCCCGTTTCCGCCCAGCGCGAACCGGAACTGGCCGGGCAGATCGTCGTTGTGATCGGCGGCAGTGCCGGCATCGGGCTGGAAACGGCCCGCCGCGCCCGAGCTGAGGGCGCCGACGTCATCATCACCGGCCGCAACCCCGACCGGCTCAGCCAGGCCGCAGTGGAGGTCGGCGTGCAGCGCACCGCGGCTTTCGATGTCACCGACTGGGAGGCCCTGGGGCGGTTCTTCCAGGACCTGCCGACACCGATCGACCACGTGCTGGTCACCGGGCCCGGGCCCAGCTACGGGCCGCTGCTGGAAATGGAGCCCGCGCAGGTGCGTGACGTGCTCAGCGATCACGTGGTTCTGGGACTCGAGGTGGCGCGCAACGCGGCTGGGAAGATGCGGCCGGGCGGGACACTGCTGCTCATGGGCGGGACCGGAGGTCGGCGCATCGCTCGCGGCCTCGGGATCATCTCCGCCGCGACTGCCGTGCTGCCCCCGTTCGTGGCGGCACTAGCATTGGAGCTCGCGCCGATTCGCGTCAACCTGATCGCCGCCGGCTTTGTCGACACCCCGCTGTCGGCATCGCTGCTCGGAGACCGGCTCGAGGAACGGCGCAGCGAGCTGCGGGCGACGCTCCCGATCGGCCGTGTCGTCACCCCCGCCGACGTCGCGGCGCTCGCTGTCCACATCATGACCAACACCGCGCTTACCGGCGCGACCTATGACATCGACGGCGGGCAGCAGTTCGTCTCCGCATGAACACAGGCCACTGAACGACCAAGACGCAACAACAAGCAGTCGGATATGCGGGCCATAGTCCAATGGCTCACCGCCCAGCCCCGCCAGCCCGCCACCATCACCGAGCTGCAAGCACGGCTCGGCCAGTTCACCACCGCCTGCAACCACCACCGGCCGCACCGATTCCTGCCGGGCCGCCAGACCCCCGCAGCCGCCTACACCGTCCGGCCCAAGGCCGCACCCGGCAACCGCGACACCGACACCCACGACCGCGTCCGCATCGACAGGATCTGGGCCGTCGGCACCGTCACCCTGCGCCACGCCGGCAAACTCCACCACATCGGCGTCGGCCGCGCCCACGCCGGAACCGAGGTCCTCATCCTCACCCAGGACCTGCACATCCGCATCATCAGCAAGACCACCGGCGAACTCCTCCGCGAGCTCACCCTCGACCCCAGCCGCAACTACCAGCCCACCGGCCGCCCATCAGGCTGGCCAAAGAAAACACCGCGCCCCTGACATAGGTTCGCGGTGTCCTCGATGACTTGAGACATCACACATGGTGGCAGGTGTTGGGTTCGAACCAACGTAGGCTGAGCCGACGGTTTTACAGGGAGCCGCCGCAGCGACTTGCGCAACGCTCCGAGCTGCTGGAACTCGGGCGATCAGCTTGGTGACCTGTCGGCTCAACCACTCCTCAACCGCACTGCTCGAAGGTCTCCCCGATCGTCCTCTAGCGGGCTAGAGGAGGGCTAGAGCCCATGTGGAATGCTTTCGAGAAAGTATGCCATACTCGAAAGCGGAAGGAGGCGGACGCGGTGAGCGTGACGCAGGAGCGCGAGGTACTGACGACGCTGCTCGACGACGTCGCCAAGCTGCATGAGGTTGCCGAGACCCTGCCAGCCGGTGACGAGCGCGCGCAGGCTCTGGAGTCGGTGGCGGAGCGCTGGCTGGCATCGGCACCGGGCATGCGCCCATCTATTGCCGCAGTCCTGCTGGGGCTGTCGGAGCCTACCGTGCGGGCATGGGCCAAGCGCGGGATCCTCCGGGTCCGAAGCAGCAAGCCGCGGCTGTTGCTGGACCCCGCGTCCGTGCAGGAGATCCGCCAGCTCGTCAGCGAACTGCGGCTGGCAGGACAGACCCGTGATCTGCTCGACGAGGTGTATAACCGCCTTGCAGATGAGCAGCAGCTCGCCGACCCGGATCTGGCCGAGTCCCTGGCGCAGATGCACCGGGGCGAGTACATCGTCCGCCGCCAGCCGACGGGATAGGGGTGGCCGTCGAGGTCCGTGCTACGCCCCTGGCTAACAAGATCATCGAAGAGCTGCCCCGCCGGGCGCGTCGCGCCTACGACCAGTTCGAAGCCGACCTCGCGGCAAGGGGATGCGCGGCGCTGGCGTACCGGCTCAGCGGCGACCTGCTCGACCATTTGTGCGTGGCCCACTTGACCGGGACGATGCGGGTCATCGTCGCCTTCGAGTCCGCCGAGTTGGCGTACGTGGTCCTAGTTGGCAACCATGACGACAGTCGGCCGCCGCTGGATGTCTACCAGCAGCTATACGCGCAGGCCGGGCATGAGCCTCCCGATCAGGCCGGGCGGGACAAGCCGCCCTGCTGCGACACCAAGACCGGCGAGCCGCCGCCGGTTTCCGGGTGGCTGGATGAACTGCTGGGCCGCATGCGCCGGTTCAGGGCATCGGACCTGCGCTCGACACCAGGTCGGCGACGCAACGCATAATGCCGGCTGCCCGCCGCGCATGGACAAGGACGGGCCACGGGCAGGTGCTTAGATACCCGCCCCGGGGGTACTGAGATGCGAGCTGCGACTCAGCCGCCACTCAACCGCGTTACCCAGGCTTCTGCTGCGCGCAATTTTCGTCTCGCCTCGGGGCCCGTCGCTGTGACCTGGCCCGACTCTGGTCCGCTGCAGCAGGCCAGGCCACTGCAGCGGTTCCACACACCGCTCCCCCAGCCGACCGACAAGAT
>JASHOE010000076.1 GCA_030041275.1 Streptosporangiaceae bacterium | reverse complement strand
ACGGGCACCCAGCCGTTCCACCACCCAATCGCGGGCGACCTCACCCTCGACTACGACGCGCTCGAGATCCCAGCCGATCCCCGACAGACAATCGTGGCCTACTCCGCCCCGGCCGGTTCGGCTGCGCGGAAAGCGCTCGACCAGCTCGCAAGCTGGGCCAGCGCGCCCGACCACGCCGCGCCAGCTCGGAAGGTCGGTGGTACTGCGAGCGGTCTTGCCTAGTCGGCGTTCACGCCGCTTGCAGGGCCGCCCGTGATGGCAGGCAACCTGCAGACACCTTGGCTTGTGGCCGTTGTGGCCCAGGCTCAGTACCAGTTGGTCGAGCGATGATGTGAAATCAATCGACGCGCAGGTGATTGGGGCCGTCGACCCGCCGCGTGACGTACTGGCCAGGAGTTACGCCGATAAGGTCACGGAACTCGTCAATGAGGTGCGCCTGATCGTAATAGCCGTGTTGCGCCGCAACGTACGCCCACTCTGGTGCCGCGCACCCATCAATGGCATGTACGACTCGTTGCAGTCGACAGACGCGGGAGTACCGCTTGGGCGTGATCCCGACCTCGGACACGAACCGGCGGCGGAACGTTCGCGGGAGCAGGCCCAGCCGTGCGGTCACGTCGGTCAGCGACTCTCCGGTCTCGATCCAGCCGACGGCGCGGCTGATCGCGAGGTCGGGGCAACCAGACATGTGGCGCAGCAGCGCGTCCTCGACAACACGTGTCTTGTCGCGAGCGTCGAGGACGCGCTCTCGCAACTCGGCGCCCTCTTGGCCCCATAGGTCCCGAAGATCGGCAACCTCGCCACACAGCTCGGATAACGCCAGCCCAAAGAACGCCGCAGCGCCAACAGGTGAAAACTCCACCGCCACGTGGGTGCGTGCGGACTCGATCTCGACCACCGAGGCCCGGTCATCTGGCCCGTAGACGAACGCGCCGGGAGTGGTTCCCCTGCTGGAACGGAACTCGTCGCGGTTGAGGATGACCCACAGGCTAGTCCGCCCACTTGGCAGCAGGCACTCTTGCGTCGTCTCCGCTCGATTACCCGTTTCTAGACGAATCGACTTGATCAACGGGACCAACTCCGGACGCACGACCCCACGCTACTTGTGTCCGCTTTCGCCAATCAACGACTCTCAGCGTTGCGGCATCATTGCGGGCATGCAGACCATCTACGAGGCCGCGGGCGGCACGCAAGGGCTGTCTCGCCTGGCCACAGCCTGGCACGGACGAGTGCTGGCCGACGAAATCGTCTCCCACCCATTTAGTCACGGCGTCAGGTCTGATCACGTCGAGAGGCTCGCGGCCTACTGGGCCGAAGCGCTTGGCGGTCCAGCGGCGTACACGGAACGTTACGGCGATGAGACGTCCGTGGTGCGCCTGCATAGCTGCACTGAACCGCACGAGGAAATGGACCGGCGCGCGATCGACTGCTTCGATCAGGCACTCGATGACGTCGGGCCGACGGATCCGGTGCGGCAGGTGTTGCATGACTACTTTGCCTGGGCCACGACGACCAGCTTGGCCCGCTACCACGGCGCGCAGGAGAAGGTCCCTGATGGTATGGGCATTCCACGCTGGTCATGGACCGGCATTGCCGGCTCGATCTGAGTGGTCGATCGTCCCAGAGTCTGCAACCTACCGGGCCCGATCCCCGATTGGTGCCACGACCGGCGACTTTCGGTCCGGTTCTGTCGAGGGTGGCCGCCAGGCCACCACCGAAGGCGACGCGGAGCGCCCTCGACGGGTTCGGGCCGACGGCGGATACTCGAGAAGCGGGGATCCAGCCACACGAGCAAGTCGGCTCGTGCCTCGCGGTTCGGCGCGTTCGCGTGAGCCAGCCTCCCAAGGCGGAGCGAAGCGCGGGCAGCGCCGTCGCGGCGAGGCCGCGCTTGATCAGTTAAGGCTCAATTCCGCAACGCTTAACCGCGCTGCCGAACTGTAGGGCGCGCGGCTCGAGGCTGCCGGCCAGGACGGTTCCCTCAACCGATACGGATCAGGCGGCTGACTGGCCTGGGTCGGTGTCGTGGAGTCTGCTGAGGTCTAGTTCGATCTTGTGGCCGCGGACGGTGACGACGATGCTGGCGGCTTCTGCGCCAGTGGCGGTCAGGTAGTCAAATAGTGTCGACAGCAGCATGTCGGTGCGGTTTTCCAGCCGGGAGATCGCGCTCGTTCCCGCGCACGAACACCGGCTCGTGCGCTGATGCGTTGTCCTGGCTCATGGCTCCTCCTCATAACCGGTCTCGCGTTTCCACTGGTCGATCATCGGATCGGCGCGGATGGCCACGCTGTCGTAGAACACGTCGCCGAGCCTGGCTTTCTCGGCCGCGAACACCGCGACCACACGGTGCCGGACTCGCGTGGGAACCAGCAGATCAGCCGGACGGCCACGTCCGGATGGTAGGCATGCGAGACGCGCCACAGCTGGTGGCGGCGCGACTGCCGCACCTTCCGTAACGTCGCCGTCTCAGCGTCCTCGCCCGGCGGGTCCGCGAGGTTGCGCAGCTGGTCCAGCGCGCGGGCGGTGAGCGTCAGGGTCGTGCGGGAACGCGGAGCAAGGCCCGCTGAGCGCCGACGCGATCAAGGTCCTCGGCCAAGGGTGGACTGGCGAGGAAGCCCTGGCCATCGCAACCCACTGCGCGCTCACCGCTACCAGTTTTCGCTCCGGAGTCCTTCACGCCGTCAATCACGGTGGCGACAGCGACAGCACCGGCGCGATCTGCGGCAACCTCCTCGGAGCGGCCCTCGGCGCAGCCGCCATCGACGACGAGCTTCTCACGGGACTTGAAGGCTGCGACGTGATCACCCAGGGTCGCCGACGACACGTTCGCCCTGGGCCAGCAGCTGCTGGCCCAGCGGTACCCAGTCGAGCAGGCAGA
>JASHOE010000075.1 GCA_030041275.1 Streptosporangiaceae bacterium | reverse complement strand
GTGGCGGCCCGGCCCGCGGCCTGCGGCTGGTCGCTCCGGTCGGCGCCCACGGTAGCCGGGTCGGCCTGGGCGGTCTTGGCAGCACGGCGCAGCGCGCCCCGACCGCCAGCCTCTCGCAGGGCGACCTGCTTGGCGAGCTGCTTGTACTGGGGCTGGCGCTCCTTCAGGTCGGCGAGCACCGGAGTGGCGATGCAGATCGAGGAATACGTGCCCGACAGCATGCCGACGAACAGCACCAGCGACAGGTCCTTCAGCTCGCCGTTGCCGAGCAGCAAGGTGCCGACGATCAGGATCGCGGCCACCGGGAGCAGCGCGGTAAGAGAGGTGTTAATAGACCTGACCAGCGTCTGGTTCAGTGCCAGGTTGGCGGCCTGGCTGTAGTTGCTCTTGCGAGTGCCCAGGATGGGCGCAGTATTCTCCCTGACCTTGTCGAACACCACGACGGTGTCGTAGAGCGAGTAGCCGAGAATCGTCAGCAGGCCGATGATTGTGGCCGGGCTCACCTGGAAGCCGGTGAGCGCGTACACGCCGATCGTGATGACGATGTCGTGCGCGAGCGCGACAAACGCCGCTGCCGCCATCCGCCACTCGAACGCGATCGACAGATAGATGACGATCACGACCAGGAAGGCGATCAGCGCCTCGATTGCATGATCGGTGACCTGCGACCCCCAGCTCGATCCCACCGTCGTAATCGACACGTTGTTGGAAGAGATGTGGAAGCGCGACGCGATCGCGGACTGGATCTTCAGCGACTGGTTGGTGGACAGCTGGCTGGTCTGCACCTGCCAGCTCGCCTTCGTGCCATTGAACGGCCGAACCTCGGTGACGGTCGGGTTGGTCCCGCCGTTCTGCGAGACGACCTGGGACAGGGTGGTCTGGGTCACCGCGGGCGACGCCGGCACGGTGAACAGCGACCCGCCCTTGAATTCAACGCTGAAGTCCAGGCCGCGGAAGATCAGCGCCGCGAGGCTGATCACCAGGATGAAACCGGAGATCGTGTACCAGAGCTTCTTGCGGCTGACGAAGTCGATGGAGACCTCGCCGCGGTACATCCGGCCGCCGAGAGTGCCGAGCCGCGACATCACGCCTCCCTGGTACTGGTCGTGATCGGCGAACCCGTGACGCCGCCAGTGCCGCCAGGCGGCGGCCTGCGGCCGCCGCGCCACGGCGCGCGGGCACCGAGCCTGACCGGGTCGAGCCCGGAGAGCGGGTGCCCCCCGCCGTAGAACCTGGTCCGGGCTAGCAGCGTGATCATCGGCTTGGTGAAGAGGAACACCACGATGACGTCGACCAGCGTGGTCAAGCCGAGGGTGAAGGCGAAGCCGCGAACGTCACCCTGCGACAGGATGTACAGCAGCAGCGCGGCCAGGAACGAGACGGTGTCCGAGACCAGGATTGTCCGCCGGGCACGGCCCCAGCCACGCTCCACAGCGGTGCGGAGCGATCTGCCCTCTCTGACCTCGTCGCGCAATCGTTCGAAGAAAACGATGAACGAGTCGGCGGTGATGCCGATCGCCACGATAAGCCCTGCGATGCCCGCGAGGCTCAGCGTGAAGCCGGCGTTGACCGACAGCAGCACGACCGACAGATAAGAAAGCAGCGCGGCGATCGCGAGGCTGAAGACCGACACAAGGCCGAGCCCTCGGTAGTAGATGAACGAGTAGATCACCACGAGCAGGAGCCCTACCACCGCGGCGAACAAGCCGGCGGACAGCTGGTCAGAGCCCAGTGACGGCGACACCGACGAGGTGTACAGATTCTTGAACGACAACGGCAGGCTGCCGTACTTCAGCACGTCAGCGAGCTGGTCGGCCTGGCTCTGCGTAAACCCGACGCTGCCGCCATAGACCTGAACCGAGCTGGAAATGGCCTGCGACACCTGGGGTGCGCTCTGGATGTCACCGTCGAGCACGATCGCGAGCAGGTCGAGCGGTGAAGTCGCCGAGCCGGTGCTGCTGTCGTAGTACTGGCTGACCATGGTCGTGGTCAGCTGGCCCAGCGCGCCAGCGGCAGGATTCTTGACGTTGAACGTGACGACCCAGCCACTGGTCTGGTCCTGGGCCTGCACGCCGCTGAGGTCCTTGCCCTGCACGACCGCCTTGTTCATCGCGTACTTCGTGCCGCCATCGCACGAGACGGTCTGCACGTTGGGATTGTCCCAGGCGTTCGGGTTGGCGCCGTAGAGCTGCGACTTCCAGTTCTTGGCATCGCAGTTGACCTCGTCGAAAAGCTTCTTTGTCGTCGCGGTGAGCAGCGAGGCGTCCCCAGTGCCGTCCGCCGTCGTGGACAGCACCTGCTTACCTGAGGCACTCGGCGAGGCCGACGCCGATGGCGACGTGGACGGCGACACCGACGACTTCGGCGTCGAGGACGTGCTCGGTGTTGCCGACGGCTTCGGCGAAGCAGACGTTGACGGAGATGCCGACGCTGACGGCTTGGCCGATGGCGACGACTTCGACGAGGACGAGGACGACGAGGTGTCGTTCGGCGCGGTCAGCAAGACCTGACGCACCCTCAGCAGTGCCGTCTCGCCGACGAGCGTGGCGACCTTCTGGGCGCCGGCGCCCGGCACCGACACCACGATCTCGTTACTGCCCTGTGGCACCACCGTGGCTCCGGTCAAGCCAGTGGCCTCGACCCGGTTGGTGATGATCTGCACGGCCTTGGCCATTGAGGCGGCGCTCGGCGGCGGGCTGGTCTTCTGTCCCGGCTGCTTCTGCGTTATCGCCTGCAGCGTGATGGACGTACCGCTGGACAGGTCAAGCCCGCGGCCTACATAAAAGCTCTTGTGCCAGTGCGAGGGGTTGAGGATGTTCCCGCCCAGCACGCTGGCGAGCATCACGAGTATCAGCACCACAAGGGCGGTCAGGTACCGCCCGGGGTGGGAGGTTGGGGTGCTTGGCGGAGCCACGGGTGTGCTGTCTCCCGCTCGGTCGGGGGGTTGTTACCGGCTGAGGTCGCTGCGCTCGTCCGAGCTGCGGTTCTCCGAGGCGCTATCTTCCGAGGCGTTGTCGTCCGAGGCGCTGTCTTGTGACCAGTCCGACGACTCGGTGTCGGTGTGCAGCACCCCATCGGGCTCATCGTCGGGCAGTACCTGGCCGATGGCCTGCCGCAGCATCTTGATCTTGACGCCTGGCGCCACCTCGACCATGACATTCCGGTCGTCGCTGTCCACCACGGTACCGAAGATGCCGTGCACAGTGCGGATCTTGGATCCGTTGGCAACCCCGCGCTGAGTATTCTGCGCGTTCTGCTGCCGACGGCGCTGCGACCGGAACATAAAGAACATCAGCAACGCGAAAACGACGACGATGAGAATCAGCGACGTCTCCGAGGAGCCGGACGACGACGTCTTCGCGGCGGCGACGATCATGTCAGTCCCCATTGAGGGACATCCTTCCGATTAGTTCTGCCCCGGCGGCTAGCATACGGCCGGCGCCCGGCGGGTCCGGACCCGGAGCAGCGCCGATTTCGGCGTTGACTTGGACCAACTGCCGCAGTGTAGCGGCGTGCGCTTGGCGCACCAACAGGCTACGGGGTATCCGGAGTGATTGTGACCAGTCCGCGACACGCAGTGACATTCCGTCGCAGGTCAGCGCCCTGCAACTAGTCGAAAAGGGTAACCTCGCCGTGCTGGTCACCCTGGTCGCCGAGCGCGCCCGAGCTGGTCCTTCGGGGCACCGGTAGCCCGAGATGCCGCCATGCCGCGATGGTGGCAACCCGGCCCCGGGGCGTGCGGGCGATCAGGCCGGCCCGTACCAGGAAAGGCTCTGCCACTTCGGACACCGTCGCTTCTTCTTCGCCGACCGCGACCGCGAGGGTGGACAGTCCGACCGGCCCGCCGCCGAACCTGCTCACGAGCGCGGTCAAGACGGCCCGGTCGAGCCGGTCGAGCCCGCTCTCGTCCACCTCGTACAGGTCAAGAGCCGCCCTGGCGCAATCCCTGGTCACCACCCCGTCCCCGCGGACCTCCGCGAAGTCGCGGACCCGCCGCAGCAGCCGGTTGGCGATCCGCGGTGTGCCCCTGGACCGGCCGGCTATTTCGTCGGCCCCGTCGTCGCGCAGGGCCACGTCGAGCAGCCTGGCCGACCGGCGGACGATGATGCCGAGCTCGGCCGGCTCGTAGAAGTCCAGGTGGGCGGTGAATCCGAACCTGTCCCGCAGCGCGGCGGGCAGCAGCCCGGCCCTGGTCGTGGCCCCGACCAGGGTGAACGGCGCGATGTCCAGCGGGATCGCGGTAGCGCCAGGTCCCTTGCCGACCACCACGTCAACCCTGAAATCCTCCATGGCCAGGTAGAGCATTTCCTCGGCTGGCCTGGCCACCCGGTGGATCTCGTCGATGAAAACAACCTCGCCCTCGGTGAGGGTCGACAGGATCGCGGCGAGATCGCCGGCCCGCTCGATGGCCGGCCCGCTGGTGATCCGGAGCGGGGCACCCAGCTCGGTCGCGATGATCATGGCGAGGGTTGTCTTGCCCAGGCCGGGCGGCCCGGACAGCAGCACGTGGTCCGGCGGCCGATGCCGGCCAAGGGCGCCTTGCAGGACCAGCGACAGCTGGTCGCGAACCCGGTCCTGGCCGACGAGTTCGGCGAGTCGCTTCGGCCGCAGCGCTCCCTCGACAACCCTGTCGTCTGAGCCGGCGAGGGCGGACAGGACCCGGTCGGGATCGGCCGTGCGGCCCGTCATGACGGGCCGAGCACCCGCAGCGCGGCGCGTAGCGCCACCGCCACGTCGACGTCGTCCTCGCCGGTGGTGAGCTCGGCGTCCACGGCGGCGATTGCCTGGTCGGCCTCGCGGCCGCCCCAGCCGAGGCTGACGAGCCCGGCCCGCACCTGCCCCTGCCACTGCGGCGGCACGGCCGCAGCGCTCAGTCCGTTCGCTGCCGCCATGCCAGTAGGCGCGCCCAGCCGGCCAGCCAGTTCGAGCACGATGCGCTGCGCGCCTTTGCGCCCGATGCCGGGCACCGACGTCAGTGCGGTGAGGTCCTCGGTGGCCACCGCCCGGCGAAGGGCATCGGGTGTCAGCACAGCGAGCATGGCCTGCGCCAGCCTCGGCCCAACCCCGCTCGCGGTCTGCAGCATCTCGAATACGGCGCGCTCGTCGTCGGTGGCAAAGCCATACAGGGTCAGTGAGTCCTCTCTGACCACCAGCGACGTCGCGACCCAGGCCGGCTCGCCAGCCCGCAGGCCGGCCAGCGTGATCGGCGTGCACTGCACGAAGAGGCCGACGCCGCCCACGTCGATGACCGCGCCGTCCGGCGCGACGCTGTCGACCCGACCGCTCAGGTGCGCGATCACCTGCCACCCCTGGCGGCACTAGTCCGGGAGGACGGACCCCAGAAGCCCTCTGCTGCAGCGGGCGACTCCCCAAAGCCCCCCGCCGCGCCGGTCCGAGGCGACGATGCCCGGAGACTTTCTGCTGATTGGACCGCGGCCGCAAGTCGCCGCTGCGCGGTACCCCGCCAAAGATGACAGATCGCGAGCGCGAGCGCGTCGGCGCAGTCTGCTGGGTGCGGCGGATCGGACAGTCGCAGCAGCCTCGACACCATGGCAGTGACCTGTTGCTTGCCGGCCGTGCCTGTTCCGGTCACCGCCGCCTTGACCTCACTCGGCGTGTGCAGCGCAACCGGAATGCCGCGTCGCGCCGCGCAGGTAATGGCGACTGCGCCAGCCTGCGCCGTACCCATCACAGTGCGCACGTTGTGCTGGCTGAAGACGCGCTCGACAGCCACTGCGTCGGGCTCGAGCCGGACCAGCCACTGCTCAAGCTCCGTTTCCAGGGCGAGCAGCCGGGCGCCGATGTCGTCAGCCGCCGGGGTCCTGATCACGCCAGTTCCTGCCAGCCGCAGCGCGCGGCCAGGCTCACCGTCGACTGCCCCGATCCCGCAGCGGGTCAGACCAGGATCGACGCCGAGCACGCGCATCTGCCACCATCCCGCCTGCCGAGCCGTGAGAGCCAGGGCTGCGAACACCTGTTCGGCAGGCTATATGTCGGCTGACTGGCTGCGGTGGCGGCGCGCCGGCCGACGGCGAGCACACCCGGCGGCGGGTCTGCTCGGCGCCTAACCTCGCCTACCACTCGTCAAGCAGAAATGCCTGGCCGCTGAACGCCGCGTCGAGCGCGTCGTCGGCAGCCGGGTCGCCGCCGGACGCCAGGCCCGCGAGCCGCAGCGGACCGATCCCGGCGCCAGCGAACAGGGCGGCAAAGCCGCGGGCGCCGAGCTGGATGGCACTGGTCGCCGGGGCGTCCCGCACGGACTGCAGGCTGCCGCGGCCGTCGGCCACCTCGAGCCGCCAGCACCCTGCGTTGGCCGGGCACACGGTGTCGACAAGGTCGAGCCGGACGGACATGCTGACCCCCGTGGGAAAGCCGCGGGCGCCAATCGCGGCGGACACGTCCACGACGCGCAGCATCCAGCCGCCGATCCGGCGGGCCTTGACGTCCGGTTCCCTGGTCAGCCACTGCACTGGGTCGTCTGGGGCCAGGCACGCTCGGATCGTGCTGGCCATGCTGGCATGTGAGGAAAGGATCTCCCAGAGCGCCCGCGCGGTAGCAGGCGACACCGCGATGAGCTCCTCGACCGCGACTTCATCGTGGCCGCGCGCCCACTGGTAACTCAGGAAGCCGTCGTCGGCTAGGTAGGTGAAGTTCTCGGGGTCGTCGAGCCAGTCCCGCAGTTCCCATGGCTCGCGCGTGTTCGGCCCGCAGTGCCGAAGCTGCGCGTGCACGAGACTCTTCACCTCGACGATCGCGGCCCCGTCATCGGGGGTGGCGCGGCGCACCGGCCCGGCAGCGCGCTCGTCCGCCTTGACCGTGTCATCTGCCCTGAGCAGCGCGGCGAGCGATCTGGCCGGGATTATTGCCTCGTACTTGCCGCCCGCGATCTCCCAGCCGAACGACCGGTACAACGGCGCGGTGGCCGGATACAGCGCCGAGACCGGGTAGCCGCCGTCGGCGATATCGGCCAGCAGCTTCGCCATCATGCCAGTGCCGACACCACGGCCACGATCCTCGGGAGCCACCTTGACGCCAGCCACCGCCGCCATCGGCATGGACCGGCCGTGCCACCACTGGCGCATCGGGTGATAGCGAGCGCTGCCGACGAGCCGGTCACCGTCGAACGCTGCGACTGTCGTGCCAGCCGCCACGGTGGCATGCATGCTGTTCCGCCACGCCGGTAGGTGCGCGTCACTGACCGGACCGAACGCACGTCGGCGCAGGTCCAGTTCGGCCTCGATGCCGTCGTCGGCGCGGAGCGGCCGGATCTGGATGTCGCTCAGTTGCTTACCCGAGCTTTTCCATGATGTCGTCCGACACGTTGTAGTTCGCGTAGACGTCCTGCACGTCGTCGGAGTCCTCAAGCGCTTCGATGAGCCGGAACACCTTCCTGGCGTTCTCCTCGTCGAGGTCGATCTCCACTGAGGGCAAGAACGGGCGCTCCGCCGACTCATAATCCAGGCCGGCCTCTTGCAGCGCACTGCGCACCGCGACAAGGTCTCCGGGCTCGCTGATCACTTCGAATGACTCGCCCAGGTCATTGACCTCTTCGGCGCCGGACTCCAGCACAGCCCCGAGCACGTCGTCCTCGGTGACGCCGACGGCCTTGGGCACGATGACCACACCGCGGCGGCTGAATAGGTAGGAGACCGAGCCGGGGTCGGCCATGGACCCGCCGTTACGGGTAAACGCAACCCGGATGTCGGAAGCGGCCCGATTGCGGTTGTCGGTGAGCGCCTCGACCAGCACGGCTACCCCGCCGGGCCCGTAGCCCTCGTAGGTGATGGACTCGTACGCCGCACCGCCGGCTTCAAGCCCGCCGCCGCGCCTGATCGCCCGGTCGATGTTCTCGTTCGGTACGGAGCTCTTCTTTGCCTTCTGGACGGCGTCGTACAGGGTCGGGTTCCCGGCTGGGTCCGGGCCACCGCTGCGCGCGGCGACCTCGACGTTCTTGATCAGCTTGGCGAACAGCTTGCCGCGCCGGGCGTCGACAGCCGCCTTCTTGTGCTTGGTGGTTGCCCACTTGGAGTGGCCACTCATGCCTGGTCCCTCACCATGTCGACGAACAGCTGGTGCACGCGGCGGTCCGGGGTGAGCTCAGGATGAAACGACGTGGCCAGCGCCCGGCCCTGGCGAACGGCGACGATCCTACTCGTGCCGGGCTCGGTCGCGAGTACCTCGACACCAGCGCCGACGTCCTCAACCCACGGGGCCCGGATGAACACCGCGCGGTAGGGCGGGCCGTCGAGGCCGACAATGTCCAGGTCACGCTCGAAGGAGTCAACCTGGCGGCCGAACGCGTTCCGCCGGACGGTCATGTCGATGCCACCGAGGGTCTGCTGACCGGACGCGGGGTCGGGCAACCGGTCCGCGAGCATGATCAGGCCCGCGCACGACCCGAACACCGGCATCCCGCCCGCGATGCGCTTACGGAGCTGCTCGGCCAGGCCGAAAATGTCAATCAGCTTCCAGATGGTGGTCGACTCGCCGCCAGGGATGATCAGGCCGTCGACGCCGTCTAGCTCATCGGGCCGGCGCACGGCCGCGGGCTCCGCGCCGGACTCCCGCAGTGCCCGCAGGTGCTCTACGACGTCGCCCTGCAGGGCCAGCACGCCCACCGCCGGCCTGACGTCGGCGGGATTGGTGCCCGCGGTCATCACCAGCCGCGGCCGGCGTAGCGCTGCTCGGGCGCGAGCGTGTCCAGGTTGATGCCGACCATCGGCTCGCCGAGGCCGCGAGAGACCTTCGCGATCACGTCCGGGTCGTCGTGGAACGTAGTGGCCTTGACGATCGCCGCCGCCCTGGCCGCGGGGTCGCCGGACTTGAAGATGCCCGATCCCACGAACACACCCTCCGCGCCGAGCTGCATCATCATCGCCGCGTCGGCCGGGGTGGCGAGGCCGCCCGCTGTGAATAGCACAACTGGCAGCTTGCCGGCGGCCGCGACGTCGGCCACCAGCTCATACGGCGCCTGCAGATCCTTGGCCGCGGTGAAAAGCTCGTCCGCGGACAGCGTCGAAAGGCGGCGGATCTCAGTCCGGATCGACCGCATGTGCCGAGTTGCCTCGATCACGTTGCCGGTGCCCGCCTCACCCTTGGACCTGATCATCGCCGCGCCCTCGGTAATACGCCGCAGCGCCTCGCCCAGGTTCGTGGCGCCGCACACAAACGGGACCGTAAAGGCCCACTTGTCCACGTGATGCGCCTCGTCGGCCGGCGTCAGCACCTCCGACTCGTCGATGTAGTCGACGCCGATCGCCTGCAGCACCTGAGCCTCGACGAAGTGACCGATCCGACACTTGGCCATGACCGGGATCGACACCGCCTCGATGATCGAATCGATCATGTCGGGGTCGCTCATCCTGGCCACGCCGCCCTGGGCACGAATGTCGGCGGGCACCCGCTCGAGCGCCATCACCGCCACAGCGCCGGCGTCCTCGGCGACCTTGGCCTGCTCAGGCGTGACCACGTCCATGATCACGCCGCCCTTGAGCATGTCGGCCATCCCGCGCTTGACGCGGCTCGTGCCCTTCACCGGCGCCGTCCCGGCGCTGACCGGGTGCTCGGAACCATTGGCTGAATTCTGGACGGACACGGCAAACCTCACTTGCTCCGGGAGACGGTGATTTCATCGTAGGCGGCGGCAGCGAGCAGACGCGCGGCCCGCTCCCCTACTGTCGGCGCTACCGGCGTGGACGCCCGACCGCGTAGCGCTTCCGGACATCGCACAGAAGCACTACCGTTGCCACTCATAAATAATGGTAGCAGTCATGGCCGCGACCGTAGCGGACGCGCTGACCAGTAGCAGTATCCCGTCCGCGCGCACGGTCGGCCGCGCCTGGCGCTGTCGACGGGCGTTCCTGACGACCCGAAGCCCCTTATCCACCGTTCGCCGACGCTGGGCCGCGACCACAGCCCAATCGCCCAACGATGATCTTCATGGGTGGAAGATTGGTATCGCTCTGGCGATAGCAATCTTCCACCCATGAGTCGCGTGAACCGTTGCGCAGCCGGGCTCGCCGCGCCGCACGCGGATTCATCGCGCCGCGGGCACGTTCGACGCGCCGCGGGCACGTTCGACGCGCCCCAGGCCCGCCCGCCGCGCCCCGGGCTGCCGTGGCTCAGCCGGTGAGGTGCGGGATGTCGGCCGTCGGGCCGCCCTGGTCGCCGTTAGGGGCGAGCGAGTCGTCGATCTCGAAGAACTCGGGCTTCGGTGCGCGGCCGGAGAGCCGCAGCAACACCGCGAGCCACCGCTGCCTGGCTATCAGGGTGGCCGCGACCGCGTCGTTGTAGAACTTCCGGGCCAGAAACACCTGATGGGACGCGCTCTCCAGCTCAGCGAGCATCTCCTCGACCCCTTCCCGGCCCGCCAGCAGGGCCCGGAAGTCAGGCTGGCTGAACACAGCGCGCAGGGCCCTGGTCAGATCGCTCTCCGGCATCTCCCGGCCGTCCTGCGGGGATCTGGCGTCGTGCGCGGCACCGGCGAGCAACACACTGGTGGCCGGATCGAGCAGGCCGGAGGAGGCCAGCTCGAGGGCGATGGAGCTGCGCCGCACCAGCGCCGCGTCCAGCGCGAACCTGGCCGCTTCGACCCGCCCGTGCAACCGGTCCAGGCGACCGGCTCGCCAGGAGATGTAGACGCCGAGCACGGCGAGCACGCCGATGACGACTAGAACGATCATCGCGGTCATTGCGCGACGGCCACCCGCCCGACCGCCGGGGCGACGGCCTCATAAACCCGGACGACGTCGCGCGCTATCACCGACCAGTCCAGCTCCCTGACCGCAGCCGACGCCGCCGACGCGAGCGCCGCTCGGCGGCCCGGATCGTCGAGGAGCCGAGCCGCCGCGGCGGCCAGCCCGGCCGGGTTGCCCACCTCGAACAGCTCACCCGCCTGGCCGTTCCGCAGCACCTGGCGGAAGGCGTCGATGTCGCTAGCGACGATCGGCGCGCCGGAGGCCATCGCCTCCACCAGCACGTAGCCGAAGCTCTCCCCGCCCGTGTTCGGCGCGCAGAAGACGTCGACCGAGTGCAGCATGCGCACCCTGTCGTCATCGCTCACCTCACCGAGGAGCACCACCCGGTCGCGGTATTCCTGCGGTACCTGGACGAGCACGTCGTCGGGATCCCCGCGCCCCGCGATCAGCAGCCGAAGGCCGGGGCGCTCGGCGGCCAGCAACGGGGAGGCTGCCAGCAGGATGTCCAGGCCCTTGCGCGGTTCGTCCATCCGGCCGAGGAAGCCGAGGGTGCCGCCGACGCCCGGGAACCCGGGCAGTGGCTCGGCCTTCTCGTATTTGCGTACGTTGACGCCGTTGGGAATGAGCACCGCGTCGCCGCCCATGTGCTCCACCAGCGTGTTCCTCGCCGCCTCGGCCACCGCGATCCGGCCCCTGATCTTCTCCAGTGCCGAGGCGAGGATCGGCCCGGCAGCGTGGAGCGCGCGCGACCGGGGAAACGCAGCGTGCACGGTGGCGACGATCGGGCCGTCTGCCACCCAGCACGCGAGCAGTGACAGGCTCGGAGCGGCCGGCTCGTGCACGTGAAGTACGTCGAAGTTCCCGTCCTTCAGCCAGCGACGGACGCGGCCAGCGGACAGGAAGCCAAACGACAGCCGGGCGATCGAGCCGTTGTAGGGCACCGGAACGGCGCGGCCGGCCGGGACAACGTACGGCGGCAGGACCGTGTCGTCTTCGGCGGGGGCGATCACCGAGACCTCGTGGCCCATGTCCATCAGCGCCTCG
Organism: Streptosporangiaceae bacterium; assembly: GCA_030041275.1. Taxonomy (GTDB): domain Bacteria; phylum Actinomycetota; class Actinomycetes; order Streptosporangiales; family Streptosporangiaceae; genus JAJYUU01. The sequence goes on along the minus strand of JASHOE010000075.1, from coordinate 14,310 downwards.
GCGAGGCCACTGACGTGCTCCCTCACGCCGCCGGGTACCTCCCACGCGTAGGGGCACACGATGCCGATCCTCATGGCGTTTTCACCGCGCCCCATCGCCCGCCGGGCGGTACTCATCATCGAGGCCGTCGCCGCCCGCCAGCCCGTTTGCCGCGGCGCGCGCCTGAGCCGCGGCCTGCCGCGCCGGGTCCAGGTCGTCGACAAACACCCGCTGCAGCATCAGCCAGTCATACGGGTGCTCCCTGATCCCCTGCTCGAAGAACCCGGCAACGTCCTGCATCATCGCGGCTACCTTTTGCGGCCTGGTGCCCTCGGCAGGCTGCTCGATCTCAGCGCCGATCTTCACTCCGCACCGGCCATCGTCCGCGAACCACAGCACGACGGGCACGAGAGCGGCGCCGGTCTGCACAGCAAGTGCTGCAGGGCCAGCCATCATCTTGGCCTTCTCGCCAAAGAACTCCACCTCGATACCGCTACCGGTCACGTCCCGGTCGCAGGGCAGCGCCACGAACTTTCCCGCGCGCAACCGCTGTGCCAGTATCCCGAACGGCCGGGTGCCACCGCTGGCAGGTAGCACTTCCATGCCCAAGCCCTCACGGAACGCAACGAACCTCTCGTAGACGGCCTCCGGCTTGAGCCGCTCCATGACCGTGGCGAACGACCCTGCCCCCCGCGCGATGAACCACGCCCCGGCCTGATCCCAGTTGCCCATGTGCGGCAGCGCTGCGACCACGCCACGACCAGTCGCGAGGATGTCGTAGATCCTCTTTATCTGATTGGCCTCATCAATCAGCCCATTGACCAGCCGGTCCTCGGGCATGACCGGCAGCCGGAAGATCTCTAGCCAGTACCGAGCGTAACGGCGCATGACCTCGCGCGACGCCGCGCGTAGCGTCTTGCCGTCGACGTCGTCCCCGAGCACCCGCACGAGGTTCGCCTCGAGGGCCTGCACGCGCGCGCCTTCGCGACGCCAGGCGATGTCGGCCACGAAGCGGAATAGCCGCTCCATCCATCGCTCCGGCAGCCGGCACACGAGGCTCCAGCCGGCCGCATAGCCGACGTCGATGAGCCTGTCCTTCAGATCCGGCATACAGCTATCTTCACCCTCCGGGCGTCGCGTCCCGGTGGTCGCCAGCGCGTCCGGCACTCGCAGCCCGGCTCGCGGCTTCGGGCCATGCCGGTTCCGGATTCGTGGCTCCGGCCGCGCCGGTACCGGCCGCCGAGTTCCGGCCGGGCGTAGCAGCGAAGCCGGCGGCCGTGCTACGGCCGTCGGTCTGGCTGGCGCCCGGGGCCGGCGCGGTGCCAGCGCCCTGGTCCGGCGGGGTGCCACCGCCCTGGTCCGGGTCGGTAGCCGCGGCATCGAGTTCGGCCGCCGACCGTCGCGCCGCGAGCAACCGCTGGCCGAAGGTCACCGCGCTCGCCACGGCCAGCAGCCACAGCCCGATGGGCAGCACGTACGGTACGCCAAGACCGGACAGTCCGGTCGCGACCAGCGCGATGAGCAGCCGTTCGGTGCGCTCGGCAAACCCGACGTCGCACTTGAGCCCGACGCTCTCGGCGCGGGCCTTGGCATAAGACACCAGAGAGCCAGCGACCAGGCAGAACACGGCCACTCCGGCCAGCAGCTTGTCGTCGCCGCGCAGCAAGAACCATGCCGCGAGGCCCACGAACACGGCGGCGTCCGCGATCCGGTCCATCGTGGAGTCCAGGAACGCGCCGAACTTGCCGGTCGTGCCCTTGATCCGCGCCAGCGTGCCGTCGAGCATGTCGGTGAGCACGAATCCGGTGCAGACCATCACCCCGGCGAACAGGTGGCCGGTCGGGAACAGGGCCAGCGCGCCCGCAGACATCCCGATCGTGCCGATGATCGTGAGCGCGTTCGGCGTCACCGGGGTCCGGGCTAGTACCTGGCCCACCGGTGTCAGAACGCGGGCGATCGCAGGCCGCAGGACTTTGAGCATGGCGGCTTGATCCTACTGTCGGCGCCGATCCGCACGACCGGCCCGGCCCGGAGCTGCGGCGCCCGCGGTCGGGCGCTCCGCTGAGCCAGCCAGGTGGTGTGGCGCACCGCGGGCCCGCCGGGAGCGGCGACCGCGCGGTCACGAGGTCCCCCGATGACGGCCAGGCGAGTACGGCGACCACAAATCTGCGAAGGAGTCGGTTTGCTGCGCTTTCCGCCGGGTTGACGGTTGACACGGGCGCCACCTCGCGGTCGAGACCTGCCCCAAACATTGCGGTCAGGGGCTTGTGATCAGCGACTAGCAGGTAAAGGCTGGGCGTGCGGTTAGTGGACGCCACGACTTCGACAGTAGGACGGAACCGGGTAAGAACCTCACTCAGGCGCTTCAGGAGGCGATGCAATGGCGGAGAAATCACATGCTGCGGGAGCCGCCGGCCGCACATCGGCGGCCGGCCAGCCCGAGAGCGTACGCAACGTGGTGCTGGTCGGCCACTCCGGAGCAGGGAAGACGACGCTGGCGGAGGCCCTCCTCGTCGCGACCGGCACGATTCAGCGCGAAGGCCGGGTTGAGGATGGCAGCACCGTCAGCGATTTCGACGAGGTCGAGATCCGGCAGCAGCGCTCGGTGAACCTGACGCTGGTGCCGTTCATGCACGAGGGCGTCAAAGTCAACCTCCTGGACACGCCCGGCTATGCAGACTTCACCGGCGACCTGAGGGCCGGGCTGCGGGCCGCCGACGCGGCACTGTTCACCGTGTCGGCCGCCGACGGCGTGGATGGCCTCACCAGGATGCTGTGGGAGGAGTGCGCCGCGGCGGGTACGCCGCGCGCCGTCGTCATCACGAAGATCGACCACCAGCGCGCCGACTTCGAGGAAGCGCTGGCCGCCTGCCGGGACGCGTTCGGCGAGTCGGTGGCCCCGCTCTACCTGCCGGTCGGCGAGCAAGGCAACGTGCAGGGCCTGATCGGCCTGCTGTCCCAGCGCTTCTACGACTACTCGAGCGGCACCAGGACCGACTCCGACATTCCGTCGGCCGAGGAAGATCGGGTGGCCGAGGCGCGCGGGGCGCTCATCGAGGCGATCATCCAGGAAAGCGAAGACGAGTCCCTGATGGACTCCTACCTGTCCGGTGCGGAGCTCGACGTCAAGGGGCTCATCGAGGACCTGGAGACCGCGGTTGCCCGCGGCAGCTTCTTCCCGGTGCTGGCCAGCTCTGCGCCGCATCACATCGGCATGGATGAGCTGCTCGAGGTCATCACCCAGGCGTTCCCGTCCCCAGCCGAGCACCCGATGCCGGCTGTCACGACGGCCGACGGCAAGCCGGTCAACAACCTCAGCACCGACCCGGACGGACCGCTGCTCGCCGAAGTCGTCAAGACCACGTCGGACCCGTACGTCGGCCGGGTAAGCCTGGTGCGGGTGTTCTCGGGCACGCTTCGGCCAGATGCCGTCGTGCACGTGTCCGGGCACGGTCGCGCCGCCAGCGGGCACGCCGACCACGACGAGGACGAGCGCCTCGGCGCGATCACTTCCCCGCTCGGCAAGCAGCAGCGGCCTGTCGCCAGCTGTGCGGCCGGCGACATCTGCGCCGTCGCAAAGCTGATGACCGCCGAGACGGGCGACACGCTGTCCGACAAGGACAAGCCGCTGCTGATGGAAGCCTGGACGATGCCCGAGCCGCTGCTGCCCGTGGCGATCACGGCCAAGTCGAAGGCCGACGAGGACAAGCTGTCGCAGGCACTGGCCCGGCTCGTGGCCGAGGATCCGACGCTGCGGCTGGAAAACAACGCCGAGACGCACCAGCTCGTGCTGTGGTGCATGGGCGAAGCGCACATCGACCTGGCTCTCGACCGGCTGTCCAGCCGGTACGGGGTCGGCGTCGAGACGGTGGAGCTGCGGGTGCCGCTGCGAGAGACCGTCGCCGGCAAGGCGCAGGGACTCGGCCGGAACGTCAAGCAGTCCGGCGGTCACGGCGAGTACGGCATCGTTCACGTCGAAATCGAGCCGCTCGGCTCAGGCGGCGGCTTCGAGTTCGTCGACAAGATCGTCGGCGGCGTGGTGCCGCGTCAGTTCATCCCCTCGGTCGAGAAGGGCGTCAAGTCCCAGATGGAGCTCGGCGTGCTGGCGGGTTACCCGATGGTTGACATCCGGCTCACCCTGTTCGACGGGAAGGCCCACTCGGTCGACTCCTCCGACATGGCCTTCCAGAAGGCCGGCCGGGCCGGTCTTAAGGACGCTGCCGCGAAGGCGCACGTCCAGCTGCTCGAGCCTGTTGACGAGGTGTCGGTCATGGTCCCGGACGAGTATGTCGGCGCGGTGATGTCCGACATGTCGTCCCGGCGCGGCCGTGTCCTTGGCACCGAGCCCATTGCGCGCGGCCGCACCCTGATCAGGGCCGAGGTGCCTGAGCTCGAGATCATCCGGTACGCGATCGACCTGCGCTCGATGTCGCACGGCACCGGGTCGTTCACCCGCAATTACCTCCGGTACGAACCGCTGCCCTCGCACCTGGCGGAGAAGGTGGCAGCGGCCGACAAGTCTTGAGGGAACGCCGGTCCTTTCAAGCAGCCGGTGTACGCATGGACGCCGACGCGGCCAGCCCAAACGGCTGCGCCGGGTTCATGCCACATCGGCCTCGCGGCCGTCGAGCGCACAGGGCGGCGGCCGCTGGCAGCAGCGGTAGGTGCACCCTGCTCGCTGCCGGCGCCGGCGGCGGACGCCGTCAGGCGTCGGCGATGGGGCGGCCGACGACAAGGGCCTCGCGCAGCTCCGGCTCGAGGTCCCGATAGGCGGCGTCCGGGCGCACGCCCAGCGCGTCGAGGGTCTTGAGAAGAAGCAGCGCCCAGCGGCGGCCAAGATGACGTCCATGATCTCCTCTTCGGATAGGCCGAGATCACGCAGCAGGTCGAGGTCGACCGGACTGACGGACGTGGCGTCGTCGACCAGCTGCTCGGCCAGTTCCCTGACGGCGACGTCGACATCGCCCAGGTCGGCGGCCCGGAAATCGGTAGCGATCTTGGCTACGCGCTCGCCGAATCGCTCCGCCAGCACCGTCCCGTGAGCCAGGGATCTGTCCGGCCGTTCACCGCGGATTGGCCGGGCCGGCCTCGGTGGTCTCCAGTTGGCTCGGCCGCGTTCCCGACGACCTAAGTGGGTTAGTCCTTGTCGGTGGGCCAGGCGGCGGCGAGGATGACGCGCGTGTCGGCGAGGAGCTCGGGCAGGACCTTGGTGCGGCCGACGACCGGCATGTAGTTCGAGTCGCCGCCCCAGCGAGGCACGACGTGCTGGTGCAGGTGCGCCGCGATCCCGGCGCCAGCGACCTGGCCCATGTTCATGCCGATGTTGAAGCCCTGCGCCTGCGAGGCGGAGCGCAGCGCAGCCATGGACCGCTTGGTGAAGTCGGCCAGCTCGGCGGTCTCCGCCTCGGTGAGCTCGGTGTAGTCGGCGACATGCCGGTACGGCACGACCATGAGGTGACCGCTGTTGTACGGGTAGAGGTTGAGCACCGCGTAGACCTGCGCGCCGCGCGCCACGATCAGCCCGTCGGCGTCGCGCATCGTCGGGATCACGTCAAACGGGCACTGTCCGGCCGCGCCGCCGGCGGGCTTGTTCTCACCCTTGATGTATGCCATGCGATGCGGCATCCACAGCCGCATCAGTCCGTCCGGCGCGATCTCGTCAGGGACGTCGCTGACAGCGTCGCGGCGCGCCGGCATCGGATCGGCCACGGACGTCAGACCTGGATCCGGCTGGCGACGGCTCCGGTGATCTCCGCGATGGCATCGGCCACCGGCACGCCGTTCTTCTGCTCGCCGCTGCGGTACCGGAAAGACACCGCGTCAGCCGCCACGTCATCGTCGCCGGCGAGCAGCATGAACGGTACCTTCTGCCGCTGCGCGGTGCGGATCTTCTTCTGCATGCGGTCATCGCTGGTGTCGACCTCGACCCGGATGCCGTGTTCCCGCAGCCGCGTCGCTACCTGCTCCAGGTAGCCAACGTGCTGGTCGGCGATCGGGATGCCGACGACCTGGACCGGTGCGAGCCAGGGCGGGAACGCGCCCGCGAAGTGCTCGAGGAGTATCCCGAAGAATCGCTCGATGGAGCCGAACAGCGCCCGGTGAATCATGTACGGCCGCTGCCTGGTGCCGTCGGGCGCCTGATACTCGATCCCGAACCGGCCGGGCTCCTGGAAATCGACCTGCAGTGTGGACAGCTGCCAGCGACGGCCGATCGCGTCCTTCACGTGGACGTCGATCTTCGGCGCGTAAAACGCGCCCTCGCCCGCAGCGATCACGTAGGGCAGACCGGACTTGTCGAGCGCGTGCTTGAGCGCGGCTTCGGCCTTGTCCCACTCCGCGATCTCGCCGACGAACTTCTCCGGCCGGGTGGACAGCTCGGCCTCGAACTCGGTCAGCCCGTAGTCCCGCAGCAGGCCCACGACGAAGTCGAGCAGGCTCGCCAGCTCGTCCTGAAGCTGGTCGGGAGTGCAGAAGATGTGCGCGTCATCCTGAGTGAAGCCGCGGGCTCTGGTCAGGCCGTGCACGACACCGGACTTCTCGAACCGGTACACGGTGCCGAACTCAAACAGGCGCAGCGGCAGCTCTCGGTAAGACCGGCCGCGCGATGCGTAGATCAGGATGTGCATCGGGCAGTTCATCGGCTTCGGGTAGTACCTGGCGCCCTCCAGCTCCATCGGCGGGTACATCCCGTCGGCGTACCACTCCAGGTGACCGGAGGTCTCGAACAGCTCCGACTTGGTGATGTGCGGGGTGTACACGAACTGGTAGCCGGACTGCTCGTGCCGTTGCCGGGAGTAGTCCTCCAGCGCCTTGCGGACGAGGCCGCCCTTGGGGTGAAACACCGGCAGGCCGCTGCCGATCTCGGTCGGGAAGGAGAACAAGTCCAGTTCCGCACCGAGCTTGCGATGGTCTCGCTTCTCTGCCTCGACGAGCAGCTTCAGGTAGTCGTCCTGCTGATCGCGCGACGGCCACGCGGTGCCGTAGATCCGCTGTAGCTGCGGGTTCTTCTCGCTCCCCCGCCAGTAGGCACCACCGGATCGCATCAGCGTGAATGCCGGGATGTCCCTGGTGGTGGGCAGGTGCGGCCCGCGACACAGGTCCTTCCAGCGCACGTCGTCCGTCGCCGGGTCGAGGTTGTCGTAGATGGTCAGCTCGGTGCCGCCGACCTCGACCGACTCCCCCGAGTCGCCGAGCGCCGCGTCATCCGCGGCGCTGGGCGCTGCGCCGCCTTTGAGGCCGATCAGCTCCAGCTTGTAGGGCTCGCCGGCCAGCTCCAGCCGCGCATCGTCGTCGCTCACCACCCGGCGCCGGAAGCGCTGGCCCTGGCGGACGATCTGGCGCATCTTCTGCTCGATGGCCTTGAGGTCGTCCGGAGCGAACGCCTGCGGCACGTCGAAGTCGTAGTAGAAGCCGTTCTCGATGGGCGGGCCGATGCCGAGCTTGGCCTGCGGGAAGAGATCCTGCACGGCCTGCGCCAGGACGTGGGCGGTGGAGTGGCGCAGGATGTTCAGGCCATCCGGAGAGCCGATGGTCACCGGCTCGACTCGGTCGCCATCGGCGAGCCGGTGCGAGAGGTCGCGAAGCTCACCGTTGACGCGCGCCGCGACAGCCTTTCCGCCAGGCCCGCCCGGCTCCCGGTCGGCGAGTAGCTGGCCGGCCGTCGTGCCTTGTTCCGCTACGTGCTCGCTTCCGGCGAGTGTGATGCGCAGCTTGTCGGCAGGCACGGCTGGCTCCTCTGGATGCTGGAGAGGCGTCCGCGGTCACGCCCGGGTCGGGTGCGCGGCACGCCCGCAGGGCTGATCACCCTGCGGCATCGATGCTATCGGCGGCGCGCGTCCCGCGTCGCGGCCGGCTGCCGCTAGCATCGCAGGCTGGCCGCAGCCCGCTAATGGCGGAGCGGCCGCTCAGAGGGATTGGTCGTCGTGGCGGACATTGAGCGCCAGGATGGTCGCTGAGCTAGGCGGTCGGGCTGCCAGCTGGCGTCAGCGAGCCGGCCTCGACCGTCACGAGCGTGCCGTAGGTGAGGTAGGGCCACGCGTGCGCCGCGTCGGACAGGTCGAGCTCGACGCAGCCAAGGCTCTGCGGCCAGCCGTACGAGCCGCGCGGGAAGTAGTGCACAGCCTCGCCGTTGCGGAAGTACGCGACGAACTGGACCGGGTCGGCGTACGGCGTGCCATCAGGGTTGGTGCCGCGCATGATCTGGTTGCGGTAGCGCAGGTATACCGGCGCGGTACCGATGGTCGTTGGCGCCGCCTGGATGCCCGTGTTCGCGAGGCTCTGCTGCACGACCTGCCCGTCGTGCCAGATCGTCAGTGTCTCCGGGTTGCTCTCGGCCGCGATCGCGTACGTGTACCCGTTCGGGTTGTTCTGGCCTTCGGAAACCGCCTTCAGCAGCGCGGTCCAGACCTGCGGTCCAGCGACGCCGTCCATCGCCAGTCCCTGGTTGGCCTCGAAGGCCATGACCGCGCCCTTCACGATCAGGCCATCGGCCGAGCCAGCATCCCAGAAGGTCTGCAGCAAGCTGGGGTAGCCGGGCTGCCAGGACCAGAAGCCCGCCGGCGGGTTGTACGCCGCGGCGATCTGGCCGGCCGCGTCAGTCGCCGCGGGCACGGTTGCACCCTCCGCGGCGGTCCACGTCAAGGGCAGGTAACCGAGCTGAGCCAGCAGCTCGTCCAGCCGACCAGTCTGATAGCTGCCGGTCTGGAAGCTCACCTGAGTCGCGTTCGGGAGCAGGCCGCCCCCCTCGGATCGCACGCCGTGCAGCCCGCCAGGAATCTGGACGGTGACCTGCGTGCTCGGGTTGAAGCCCGCAGACGGCACGAACTGAAGCGTGTCGGTACCCGCTCCCTGCCAGCTGCCCTGGACCGAGGGCGTGATCGTCGGGAGCGGCGACGTGGCCGCGAGCGGCGCCGAGAACTTGATGGTGATGTCGCCCGCGCCGTTGACCCCGGTGGCACCGCTCGTCGGAGTCGCGGACACGAGCTGGAGCGGCGCCGCGGGTGACTGCGACGGGTGGCTCACCGTGGTGTTGTTCTGCCCGCCCGCGGACGACTGTGCGGAGGCATCGTGCGTGAGCGCGACCCAGACGCCCGCGACCAGCAGCAGAACGATGACGCCAGCCACGGCAACGATCCGCCCGCGCAGGTTCGTCACAGTCACCGAACACTCCCTCGTAGCCCGTAGCTCCCCGGCCGCTCACGACGGGCCGTGAAAGCGAAGCGCCCGTCCCACGGGACACCGGTGGCAGTGACTCTAGATGCCAACACTGGCAATCGCCTTGGGACCAGGTAAAGAAATGGATACAGGTTCAGGCCAGTACCGACAGGGCGAAACCGGGACACGCCGCCCGAGCAGCGGCGACGCGAGCTGGTCGATCTGCGGAACTAACGGCACCGATCCCAGCGTACTGGCACGAGAGCGCAGGTATCGCGGCCTACGGCCAAGCTGGGGAGACCTCCCCAGCCGGCCCGCCCAGCACCGTCAGGCTCGGGACGACGCACCCGGCCCGCCCAGACCGTCAGGCTGGGACGACGCGCCCGGCCCGCCCAGACCGCCTGGCTCCGGGGACGACGCGCCCGGCGCGCACCTGGCCGCGAGCAGCCGCCGGCACAACTTACTGCCCGGGACAGCGAACCGCCCGGCACCCCGTCGTCGCAGTGCCGGGCGGTGGCGTGCGAGCGGCAACGCCGAGCCGGCCAGGCGCGAGCAGATCGACCGGACGTCAGCCTTGCACCGTCACCAGGCTGCCGTAGGTCAGGTAGGGGTAGGCCTGCTGGGCCTGGGCGTACGGCAACTCGACGCAGCCCAGGCTCTGCGGATAGCCGTACGAGCCGCGCGCGAAGTAGTGCACGGCGTCGCCACCGTTGAAGTAGGAGACGTACTGGACCGGATCGGAGTAGTGGCTGCCGTCTGGGTTGGTACCGCTCATGATCGTGTTGAGGAACCGCTCGTAGACCGGGAAGGTGCCGTCTACGGTCGGCGCCACCCCGATGCCGGTGTTGGCGAGGCTGGTCTCGACGACCTGACCGTTATGCCAGATGGTCAGCGTCTCCGGCGACCCCTTGTTGGCGACCGCGTAGGTGTAACCGTTGGCGTTCAGCTGATCATTGGCTTCCGCCTGGAAGAGGGCGGTCCACAGCTGCGGGCTCAGACTGCCGTCGATGGTCATGTTGTGCTCGGACTTGAATGCCATGACGGCGCCTTGCAGGATCACGTTCGCCTGGTTCGGTGACCACTGCTCCTGCAGCGAGGCTGGATAGCCAGGATTCCACTGGAAGATCCCTGGCGGCGGCTGGTACGCCTGGCCTTGCGGGGTCTGGGCCGCGGGGTCAGACTGCTCGACCTGGGCCATCGCTGCGTCGCCGCTCATCGGCTCCCAGGTCAGCGGCAGGTAACCCAGCCTCGCCAGCAGGACGGCAAGCCCTGCCTGGCTGTAGGGCGCGGTGGTGAACTGTGAGGTCACGGCGGACGTGAGCAAGCCGCCGTCCGAGGCGTGAACGCCCGAAGTTCCTGCCGGGATCCTGATCGTGACCTGGGTAGCTGGCGCGAATGCCTTGGTCGGCACGAACTCCAGCGAGTTGCCGGTGGCTGTCCACGTGCCAGGTACGCCGGGCGAGAGCTTGGGCTTGGGCGTGTTTGCCGAGACCGGTCCGGAGAACGTGAGGATGATCGGATACGCACCGTCGACGCCGGTGGCCTGGCTGGCCGGTGAGACAGACACCACGTGGATTGGGCCGGCCGCGCTGGCCTGCCGGGACGCGGTCGCGCCGGACGACGCGGACTGCGTCACCGCGAACACGATTCCGGCGGTAACCGCTGCCACGGCGACCGCGGCGACGGCAGTGACCTTGAGGCTAGGCAGGCCACCCCTGCCGCCGCTGCCGCCGCTGCCACCCCCGCCCCTGCCCCGGCCGCGGCCTGGCGGGTTGCCCGAGGCGCCACCGCCGCCGGTGACTGGGTCGGTGTTGCCCGCTTCGGGGCCGCCGGCAGAGCCGGCTCGATCGTCGTCCGCAGGCCCGCCGTCGCCGCGCTCTGTTGTGGACCCCTTGACTCCGAACACGCCAAACCCCCCGTCCAGTGGCGTTGCCGGTGCTGCGCAGCCTGGAAGCCCCCCGGCGCTGCGCGCGAGCCAGTCTAATTACTGAGCGTTATAGTCCGTACCCGACGCGTTACCAGGAATGCTAAGAGCTGCGTAAACGATGCGTAACGACCCACAGTCCGGCAGCCCTCGAGACGCCGCACTGGTCGCGGCGACGCGAGTTGGGCCGGCGTACGGTAATCTGACAAGCCGCCACCTTCTCAGCCGTGTCGGCCCGATTCTCAGGGCTGATCAGGCTGCCACCGACGCCGACACGAACTGGAGAACGTCGACATGACCGGGGGCCTCACTCCGAAGTGGAAGAAGTCGCGATCGAGGACGCGGTCCCGTCGCGCACAGTGGAAGGCCAAGGCTCCGACGCTGACGACGTGCCCGCGCTGCCGCGAGGCCATGCTGCCCCACACTGCCTGCAACAGTTGCGGCTGGTACAAGGGCCGCGAGTACGCCCAGGCCATCAAGGGCTCGAACGCCTAGCCGCTGCCTTTCACCTGGTTGTCCGGCCATCGACCGCCGCAGCCAGGTCTGACTGCTCGGAACCCTCGGACGATCTCACGTCCGAGGGTTCTCGCGCATTCAGGTCCGAGGGCTCTGGCGCATTCAGGCGGCACGCGGGGCCTTCTGTCGCAGTGATAAGAAAGTGGCCGACCTCACGATGCCCAGGCGGCGGAGCCTGGCAACCAGGCCTCGAGGCAGATGGCGTCGGCTATGAAGGGGGCCCACCGCAGGATGCCCTGGCGGCGAAGCCTGCCGACGCGTTCCTTAAGGCAGATGGCGGGCTGGCCTGCGCCGACTGCAAGCGCGCCGAGCACATAATCACCGAGGCGAGGCGAGGACGCTCGTGCTGACCTGCGGCTCTCTGGTGGGCGATACTGGGATCGAACCAGTGACCTCCTCGGTGTGAACGAGGCGCTCTCCCGCTGAGCCAATCGCCCTGCAACCCTGCGGATCGCCGCCGTGTCGCGCTCCGCACGCTCGGAAACGCGGGAACCGACGCGGTCAGCTGGGGTGTCCCGACCGCAGAGCGATCTCAGCGTAGCGCATGCCGCGCGGGTGCCGCCCGCTGCTGACCTGCGGCCGGACTGCGGCTGCAGGCCCCGCTCGGCAGCCGACGGGCATATGAACGGGAATAGATACAAAGTCCGGACATTACTTATTTTGTAAATCCAGACTTGCCGCTCGGACAGACTGCGTATTTACGTTAAAAGTTCACGAATGCTAATGCTCACGTGGCCGCAGCCGAACGCCAGAAGTGGGCGCCAGTCTTCCCAGACGCCCTGAGATGAAGGTCACAGCTGGCGCATGTTACCGGCCGGGATGATCCTGCGTCTAAATCTGTGTTTTATTGCGAGAAGCGTTTGACCACGTCGCAGCCGGTTTGTAGATCGGTGACCGAGGTTACGAGCGTCTTCTTTCGCGGAATCAAGATCCCGCGAAACCAATTCAGCGGGACACGCGATGTCCTATGTGATAGGGCAACCGCGCACCAATATGGGAAGCCCGGCAATCCGGGACACGACAAGGCAGAAGGTCTGACCCGATGATGAACAGCAGTGTGACCGTGTCCGCCGAACTCGGCCTCAACCTGGTAGTTCCCGACCACGGATCCGTCCCGCTCGTGGCGAGCCTCTACTACAGCGCCGACGACCCGTACGCGATCCGCATGGCGTTCCATGTTGGGACGGACGAGCCTGTCGAGTGGATCTTCGCTCGAGACTTGCTGGCGGTCGGCCTGGAGGGCCCGGCCGGCGAGGGTGACGTCCAGGTGTGGCCCGCTGAGGACGCCGACGGCGAGGTGCTGAACATCGCGCTGTCGTCCCCGTTTGGCGAGGCACAGTTCGAGGCGCCGCGCGAGTCCACCGCGGCGTTCCTCACCCGGACCTACGAGGTCATCGCCCCCGGTCACGAGAGCGACTACATCGACGTCGACGGAGAGCTGGACGAGCTCCTCTGGCGTGCATGACCCAAATCGCCCCCGAGTGAATATGGCCGTCCCGCTCTGCGGGACGGCCATTTCACGGATCGGGTGATTCCGCCGCCTGAGTGCCGAATACCTCGGCGGCCTTTCGGGTCACCGGCCCGGGCACCGCAGCCAACTTCGAGCCATTTACCTTCCGGATCGGCTGCACATCCCTTGTAGTCCCGGTTAGGAACGCTTCATCCGCATCTGCCAGCGCATCGACCGGCAGATTTTCTTCGGCGCCACCTGCCCACTCAAGAACAAGAGCCCTGGTCACCCCTGCCAGGCAGCCTGAAGATAGCGGTGGCGTTAGCAACCTGCCGTCGACGACGACGAAGACATTCGTGCCAGTCCCCTCGCACAAGTTCCCGGCCGTGTTCGCAAAGATCGCCTCGCCGGCCTCGTGCTCCGCCGCATAGCTGAGAGCGCGGACATTCTCCGCATAGGACGTCGTCTTGAGGCCCGTCAGCGCCCCGAACTCGTTCCGCCGCCAGGGCACCACGGCCACGTCCACGAACTCGGCCGGCGATTGCTGCTCCGCGAGCGCGACGACGGCGGTAGCGGGAGACTTGGCGCGTTCCGATCCCAAGGGCCCCATACCCGCGGTGAAGGTGATGCGCATGCGAGCCAGCGGCACCGCGGGCGCGGTCTGCACGACAGCGGTGACGCCTGCCCGGATCTGCTCCAGATCGGGCGGGGGCAGGCCGAGGCCGGCGGCAGAAGTTGCGAGCCTGGCCAGATGCCGGCTGAGCGCGAACGGCTGGCCGCCCGCGACCTTGATGGTCTCGAAGACCCCATCGCCGACCACTAGTCCATGGTCGAAGACCGAGATCCTTGCCTCGTTATCGGGAAGCAGCTCTCCGTTTATCCAGACAGGCACGGCTCTGACGCTAGCGCAAAGTCGCCTCCGCAGCGGGCCATGCTGGTGCTGACGGCGCGTCCTGCCTGCCGTCAGCCTCCGACTAGCCTCGGGTTGGGAGCGTGGCCTGTGCGGGTATGCGAGTTTGCCCGCCGATCAGGATCGGCTACAGTTTCTGAACGCACCCCGGTGCGGCTGGCGTGTGGACGCGAGCCGGGGAGCATGCGGACGTGGCTCAGTTGGTAGAGCATCACCTTGCCAAGGTGAGGGTCGCGGGTTCGAATCCCGTCGTCCGCTCCGAGGTGCCGGAAGCCGTCTCGCGTGCCGACGGTCCGCTCGGCTCTTCGGCACCGGCCCGGCCCCTGCGGGGTCGGCCTGTGGCGGAATGGCCGAGTGGCTTAGGCAAGGGCCTGCAAA
>JASHOE010000074.1 GCA_030041275.1 Streptosporangiaceae bacterium | reverse complement strand
TTGGCGAGCCGATCGAGCACGGTCATCACGGTCGTGTGAGCCAGGTCCCGATCGGTGAGCTGGCTACTCACCTCGCGCACGCTGAGCGGGTCCGCAGCCTCCCAGAGCACATCCATTATGGCGCGCTCGAGCTCGCCGAGTCGGTTCACGGCACAATTCTAACGTGGACGAATCAGGCTCACCAGGGCAGGCTGCCGTACCGGGACTGCGCAAGCCGCCGCTCGATCGGGCCGACAGGCCGGCGAAGGCCGACCCCCAGCCCGGGTCGCAACGCTCCCGGCGCGGCGGCTGGCTGCCCGTTCCCACCTCACGGGCAGGCCCCCGACGCCGCCTGCTGGGCCGTCCACGAGAGCCGGACACCGTGACCCGCAGTTTCCCCGATATTCCGGCTCCCTGCCTCGTGATCTCAGCCTGACCGCTACGCGAGCGCAGGGCTGTCACGGCGGTGACACATTCGCTGTCAGCTTGCTGACCTAGCCGGCCACACCAGCTAGCGCATCGACTCCGCCTTGACTGGCAGGATGACCGCCGAGGGGTGCCCCGGATCGCGATAGACCTCCTGCTCCGCGACCTTGAGCGTGGTCGCTGTCGCGCGGGGCTCGCCGGTGCCGGTGTTGCGCGCGTACCGCGGGAAGGCGCCGCTGGAGACCTGAATCCTGATCCGGTGGCCCTGCCTGAATCGGTACGCGGTGGGCCACATACGCACGCTCACCGGGCCGAGCTGCCCGGCGACCGACAGGCTCACGAGTCCGTCGCACACGTTGAAGGAGCGGCCGCGGGTGTCGACGTCACACAGCCGGACGAACACGTCGGCGTAGCTCAGGCTGGAACGAAACCAGATCTCAGCGCCGACTTCCCCGATGATTTCGGTGTCTTGACTTAGCGGGGGCGTGGTGTAAGTGAGGACGTCGGAGCGAGCTTCCAGCCGCGCGTTGTCGACACGACCTGCCGTCCCTGACATGCGCACTCCGCCAGCCGCTGGCGTCGGATCCGCCGGGTCGTACCGGTACCGGTCGGGCGGTGACTCCGGTGCGGGCTCGGTGGCCAGGGCACCGTTCGGCTGCAGGTAGTAGCGCTGTGGCGGGTACCCGGGCGGGGGCCAGGCGCCGAAGTCGCGCCACTCTTCCGCGCCCATCACGTACAGGCGCACGGGCGAACGGGTCGGCGGTTCCTGGCCGCGCGCATACGCCAGCCCGTAGGAGAGGGTCTCGGCCAGCGCAGCCTGGATGCCGCCTGGCGATGTGTGGGTCCACGGCCCAACGGTGAGCCTGGCAGATCGGCCCGCATCATGCAGGATCTGGTAGTCGCGGAGCTGGCCAGGCAGGAAGATGTCGTACCAGCCGCCGATCGAGCTGACCGGCACGGTCACATCCGCGACCCGGGCACGATGATCGATCCCCGCCCAGCGCGGCGCGTCCGCGTCGTGGGCCAGGATGTCCTGGATGTAGTCCGAGCGACGGCCGATGGCGGTGACGTCAGCCTGGCCGAGCGGAAGTACCCGCAGGGCACGCTGAACCGTGCTGGCCGCCCTGACCTGGCGCAGGAACGCCCCGCGACGTTCCTGCCCGGCGACCTGAACGCCCCACGCGAATGGCGTCTCCAGGGACAATCCGTCAGGGCGCAGGAACTCCAGCGTCAAGGCGGAGTCGGTCACCTGCGGCACCATCGCCTTGACCTGCGATGGCACTCGATCAGCCACCGCCCACTGCACGTAGCCGAGATAGCTGAGGCCGGTCAGCACGATCGTGCCGCCGAACCAGGGCTGATCTGCCAGCCAATCCAGGGTTGCCAGGCCGTCCTCGCGCTCGCGCCGCATCGGGTCGAACTCGCCGCTGGACCCGAACGTCCCGCGGACACTCTGGATGAGGACCTGGAAGCCCCGCTCGGCGAGCGGCCTGGCCAGTGCCGAGCCAAACAGGCCACGCCTGCCGTACGGCGTTCGGTACACCGCGGTAGGGACCGCGGTGCCACCAGAGCGCGGCGCCCACCGGTCCGCCAGCAAGACAGCGCCGTCCGGCATCGGGACGCGCAGGTCCCGTTCGACCACCACGTCTCTGGTCTGTGGCGGCGGCAGCCGCATGGTGCGCTGGATCAGGTAACTGGTCAGCCTCACAGGCGGCCTCCACGTCCTCGGGCGGCGACCGGTCCGGTCACCGGTCAGGTCCGGCTGACAGGAACCATAGCGACGATCGGCAGGTATGTGATCGGCTGAGCGAAACCGACCTGAAGGGAGACGCCGCAGCTGGCAGACGAAGGACGAGCGGTCCCGGCGGCGCTGCGTGAGCTTCCGGTCACGATCGACACCAGCAAGGCACACCAGGCCCGGATTTATTTCCCTGAACTAGCGTTTTGCGGAGAATGCCCGGTACTGGGTGATGGTGCTCGCGCCTAGCGCCGCGGCCCGGATGCCCGCGCCAAGAGCAGGGGACCTCTTGGCCGTCATGACGTCATCGAAGTACGCCGTCCCAAGAAAGGACAGCGACACTGCAACCAAGAGCGCTCGTAGTCGCGAATCTCGATCGGCACGGCCTCGATGGTGCAGCTGATCACCTAGCTTGACGCGACTTGGCTGTGTGCGTCGAAGACAAGGAGGTTGCCGTATCGATAGGTGATCTTCTTGTCGTGCTGTGCGGACGATGAGGGTTTTGTGGCCCCTCGGGATCGCCCTTCGGGGGGTGATCTCAAGCCACCTCGGCCCAGCCACCGTGACAGTAGTGCCGGATCGGTCAGTCCCCGCCAGACAGCTGCAATGGGCGCCTGGAACGACCACGACACCGTGACGGCACCGTCGTTGAGCGCCAGTGCAGAGAGCGACATGTGTCTCAGTATGCCGGTGCCCACGGTGCACCCGAAGGCACCGGCCTGAGCGACTCCCTGACCGCCAACTGCAGAAGCCTGGCCATCACGGGTGTCATGTCAGAGATGTGCGTGAGCGCAATCGCCCGGTCGGCCCTCCGCGCGGCATCGCCGTCGTCCTGGCGCACGACGCCCGTGCCACCTACGACATCCCGGCTATTGCTGGCACTGCCTTGCTATACCTGCTGCAACCGTCGCCAGAGTTGCCGAGCGGGCGCTCGGCGACCAGTTCGAGCTGCCCGCGACCAGCCAAGGACACCGAGTTCGCCTCCGCTGGACCATAGGCCGGACTCTGGCGCACGCAGCGGCGTTGGTGCGGCCCGGATCAGTGCGTCAAACAGGCACTCGCGAACCGCGAACCTGCTGGTCACAGTGTCGAGCCAGTCGAGAAACCCGAATCGTGAGCCAACTCTGGGTCGTAGTCGCGAATCTCGATCGGCACGGCCTCGATGGTGCCGCTGATCACCTAGCTTGAGCAACGGCATTTCAACGATGATCTGCGGGTCGACAGCATGAATCTCAGTTTGGGTCAGTCATGCTGGCTTGCGGCCGACTCCGCCGTAGACGGCAACGTCGTCGCGCGGCTTGACGGCCACCGGCGGCCGCGACTGGCCGACGGGCACGATGCCGGGTTCCACTAGGTCGAGGCCCGCGAAGAAGCACCACGCTGCGCAGCCGCAGTGAAGTCGCGCGGTTCTTCGACGGCCTGGCGCTCTTGAACCCCGGGCTGGTGCAGGTCCACCGGTGGCGGCCAGGATTCGAAGCTCCAGACATGGACGACGAAGTGGCGGGATACGCCGGTCTGGCCAGAAAGCCGTGAGCTCGTCAGCACGCTAACGTGAGCGACTGTGACTGTGCCCCGCATCGGCGTCAGCGTTGACCTGGTCATCCTGACTGTCCGTGACAGTCAGCTGACCGTGCTTGCCTGGCGCCGGGACTCTGACCCCTACGCCGGCCTGCCGGGCCTGCCAGGCGGATTTATCCGACTAGATGAGGACCTGGCAGCCGCGACGGCCAGGGTTCTCGCCGAGCGCGCAGGCCTGCCAGGCGGGCTGGTGCACCTGGAGCAGCTGCGCACCTACGGCTATCCAGACCGGGACCCGACCAGGCGCGCGATCTCAGTTGCGTATCTCGGCCTGGCACCCGATCTGCCGGCTCCAGACCAGCCCCAGATGAGCTGGCAGCCAGTCAGCGCGCTCAGCCAGATGGCGTTCGACCACAACAGGATCCTCCAGGACGGCGTGGAGCGCGCCAGATCGAAGCTCGAGTACACCTCGCTCGCCGCCGCGTTCTGCCGGGACGAGTTCACGGTTGGCGAGCTCCGCCGGGTATACGAGATCGTCTGGGGAACCCCGCTCGACCCGCGCAATTTTCACCGGAAGGTAACCGGAGCCCGCGACTTCCTGGTCGAGACCGGCATGGTCACAACGTCCGGCGGCCGGCCCGCCCAGCTGTACCGGCGCGGCCCCGCCGTGCTGTTGTACCCGCCCATGTTGCGGCCCGGCGAGCACGGCCAGAATCGCCGCCGCCCGGATAACATCGGGTTTCCGGCAGCGAGTAGCTGAGGAGGACGACGGTGTCTTCAGACTCACCACGATTCCGCGCCGTGCTGGACCAGTTCGTCGGGTACACGCCGGGCAAGGCGCCGTCGCCCGCCGCCGGGCGGACGTTCAAGCTCACGTCCAACGAGTCGCCGTACGACCCCCTGCCGTCGGTACGCGCCGTCATCGCCAGTGCGGCTAGCCAGGTCAACCGATACCCGGACAACACCGCGGCCGAGCTGATCGACGCGATCGCGACCCGGTTCGACGTCCCGCCCGCGCACGTCGCGGTGGGCTGCGGCTCGGTCGGGATCGCGCAGCAACTCCTCGAGGCGGTCGGCGAGCCTGGTGCCGAGGTGGTATACGCCTGGCGGTCGTTCGAGGCGTACCCGTACCTCACCGACCTCGCGAACGCCACGTCGGTGCCGGTGCCGCTCGTGGACGCCCGGCACGACCTGCCGGCCATGGCAGCCGCTATCACGGAGCGGACCAGGCTCATCTTCGTGTGCACGCCCAACAACCCGACGGGAACGGCCGTTACCGGGGCCGAGCTCACCGCGTTCCTCGACCAGGTGCCGCCGGACTGCCTGGTTGTCCTGGACGAGGCGTACGTGCAGTATGTCCGTGACCCACAGGTGCCGGACGGTCTGACCGTCTACGCCGGCCGGCCGAACGTTGCCGTGCTGCGCACCTTCTCCAAGGCATACGGCCTCGCTGGGCTCCGGGTCGGCTACCTGGTGGGGCACGAGCCGGTCGCGGCCGCGGTGCGAAAGACGATGCTGCCGTTCACCGTGAACTCGATCGCTCAGGCCGCCGCGATCGCCTCGCTCGCGGCGGAGCCCGAGCTGCTGGAGCGCGTGGAGCTGGTGGTCAAGGAGCGCGATCGGGTGCGACACGAGATGCGAGGTCAGGGCTGGAGCGTGCCGCCAACCGAAGCCAACTTTGTCTGGCTGCCGCTTGCCGATCGGTCGGCAGAGTTCGTGGCCCACTGCGACGCGGCTGGCGTCAGCGTCCGGCCGTACCTGCCGGATGGCGTCCGCGTGACCGTCGCTGACCCCGAGGCAAACGACGCGTTCCTCACCGCAGCCGCGAGCTACCCGGACCGCGTCTGACGGGTTCTGGCTGCGACGTCCCGTGCCCAGTTTGTCGGTATTGATCTCATGCGGGAAACTAGAACCATGGAGGCCCTCGCGACGGCGACTGCCGGAGTCGCGGACGGACGCGCACCGGATCTACGAGCGACCCGGGCTTCGTCGCGTGACACGAGGGGATGAAGCGTGCGCTCTGAGCCGACGCTGTTTGTCCTGCACGAGAATCCCGACTGGTATGCGCCGCTCGCTGCTGCCTTCGATGCGGCCGGCCTGCGGCACGAGCAGTGGCTGCTCGGTGACGCGGTGCTCGACCTCGACGGCTCGCCGCCCGAGGGAGTGTTCTGGTCCAGGATGAGCGCCTCGTCGCACACCCGTGACCACCCGTTCGCCAAGGACCAGACCAGGGGAGTGCTGGCCTGGCTCGAAGCGCACGGCCGCCGCGTGGTCAACGGGCGTCGCGTGCTTGATCTCGAGATGAGCAAGGTCGAGCAGCTGGCCGCGCTCAAAGCGGCTGGATTCGACGTGCCGCGGACGCTCGCGGTGGCCGGCGCTGCCGAACTCGCGGCGGCGGCGCGCAAGCTGCCCGTTCCGTTCATCAGCAAGCACAACCAGGGCGGTAAGGGCCTCGGCGTCCGGTCGTTCGCGACCCACGCGGACTATGACGCCTACCTGGCGGGTCCGGCTTACGAGCCGCCCGTCGATGGGATCACCCTGCTCCAGGAGTACCTGGTCGCCGCCACGCCCCAGATAACCCGGGTGGAGATCGTTGGCGCTGAGTTCGTGTACGCGATCACAGCGGACACCGGGCGGGGCGGGTTCCAGCTGTGTCCGGCCGACGCGTGCGCGTTGCCTGCCGAACGCCCGGATGATCCGCGGCCCGAGGCAACGTCCGGCGGCGACGCGGGACCGGAAGCGAGCCTGTTCTCGCTGCGGGCGGACTTTGATCATCCGATCATCGGCCGCTACCTGGACTTCGCCGGTCAGCACGGGGTCGAGATCGCCGGCTTTGAGTTCATCGAGACCGCCGACGGGCGGCTGGTGACGTATGACATCAACACGACGACCAACTACAACACCGAGATCGAGGCGGTGGCTCCCCGATCCGCGCTGGCAGCAGTGACCCACTTCCTCACGCGGCTGCTGACCGCGGCGGGTAACGGGGGTCGGCCCGCTGGGCTAGCACGGTCGGGAGCCGGCCCGGCCGCAACGGGCGAACAGCGGAGGATCTGATGCGATTCGGATACTGGATGCCGATTTTCGGCGGCTGGCTGCGCAACGTGGCCGATGAGGGCATGCCCGTGTCCTGGCCCTACGTCCGCGACCTCGCCCGCGACAGCGAGCAGCTGGGCTTCGACCTCACCCTCATCGCCGAGCTGAATCTCAACGACATCAAGGGTCACCGCGCGCCCTCACTGGACTGCTGGACCCTCGCCCCGGCCGTTGCCGCCGAGACGAGCACGCTGGAGCTGATGCTCGCGGTGCGACCGAACTACCACGCGCCCGCGCCCACCGCCAAGGCGCTGTCCACGCTGGACGTGATCGCGCCAGGTCGGATCTCCTTGAACGTGGTGTCGTCCTGGTGGAAGGACGAGGCCGCACAGTACGGCGCCCCGTTCGATGTGCACGACGCCCGGTACGCCCGGACCGAGGAATGGCTCGACGTCATCGGGCGGCTGCTGCGGGAGGACACCGTGGCCCATTCCGGCCCGCTGTATCAGCTGGCCGACACGGTGCTAGAGCCCAAGCCATCCCGGCTACCACCGGTCTACATGGGAGGCGAGTCACCGAAGGCTAAGGACGTGATCGCCGCGCAGGCCGACGCCTACGTCATGCACGGAGATGCGCCCGAGGTGATCGCCGACAAGGTGGCCGACCTGCGCAAGCGCCGGGCCGCCGCCGGGCGGCCGCCGCTCCAGTTCGGCGTGTCTGGCTACGTGATCTGCCGGGATACCGAGGCCGCCGCGCAGGCCGAGCTGGCGCGGATCCTGGACGTGCGGTCCTCGCCCGAGGCCTATGCGTCCTACCAGGACTTCATCGAGGGCTCTCAGCTGGAGTCCCAGGTCTCGCTGGAGGAGTACAGCGTGTCCAATCGGGGCCTGCGCAGCGGGCTCATCGGCACGCCGGAGCAGATCACTGATCGGCTGCGGGCCTACGAGCAAGCGGGCGTGGACCTGATGCTGCTGCAGTTCTCGCCGCAACGAGAGGAGATGGCGAGGTTCAGCCGGGACGTGATCCGGCGCTGGCCGGGCTAGCGGTCCTAGCCGACGACTTCCTCGACAATGTCGGCGCCGAGGGTGCTCAGCCTCGTCGCGACCGAGGCGTGGCCACGGTCGATCAGGTAGCCCGGCGAGACCACCGTCTCGCCGTCAGCCGCGAGGCCAGCCAGGATCAGCGCGATGCCGCTGCGCAGGTCATGGGCGATGACCTCGGTGCCGTGCAGGGGCGTCGGGCCGTGCACGAGCGCCACGTTGCCCGCGACCTCCACTTTGCCGCCCATCTTGTTGAGCTCCTCGGCCAGCATGTAGCGGCCGTCGAAGATCGTCTCGCGGATGTAGCTCGTGCCGTCGGCGAGGCTGGACAGTGCCATGATCGGCGACTGCAGGTCGGTGGCAAAGCCGGGGTAGGTATCGGTGATCACGTTGATCGGGCGCAGCTGACGATCGCGGCAGACTTGCAGGATCGCCCCGTGGGTGGAGAAATCCACGCCCATCTGCTCCAGCTTCCAGCGGGCCACGCCGAAGTGCTCGAGCGAGGCGCCCACCAGGCTGATCTCGCCGCCGGTGATGGCCGCGGCCACCGCGAACACGCCCGCGTCGATCCGGTCGGCCATGACGGTGTGCTCCACCGCCGTCAGTTCCTCGACACCCTCGACGGTCACGAAACCGGTGCCGCCGCCGGTGATCCTCGCCCCCATCTTGGTGAGGAACGCGATCACGTCGAGCACCTCGGGCTCCAGCGCGGTGTTGTCGATGATCGTGGTGCCCGGCGCCAGCGAGGCCGCCATGATCAAGTTCTCCGTGCCGGTGTGGGACGGGGTGTCCAGGTAGAGGTGGGCGCCGCGCAGCCGGTCGGCCTTGATCCGGATGACGGTGTCACCCTCCTCGACGATGGCGCCGAGCCGGGCGAACCCGCGGTAGTGGAAGTCCAGGCTGCGAGTGCCGAGGTTACAGCCGCCGACGCCCTCGATGGTGGCCTCGCCAAGGCGGTGCAGCAGGGCAGGCACGAACAGCACCGAGCCGCGGAACCGGCGGGCGATCTCCGCGGGCAGCACCGAGCTGGTGAGATCCGAAGCGTCGACGACGAGGGTCCGCTCCGGCTCGTGGAACTTGACCACAGCCCCAACGGCCTGGGCGAGCTCCACAGCGCGCTGGACGTCCTCGATGACGGGGACGTTCCGCAGGACCGTCCGGCCCTTCTCCGCCAGCAGCGACGCTGCGATCATCTTCAGCGCGGCGTTCTTGGCGCCTTGCACGAAGACGGTGCCCTGGAGCGGATTCCCGCCCCGGACGATGTAGCGGGAATCTGGACCGCTCGTGGCCATCTGGATGGAACTCCCGTCGGTTGGCTGCATCGCGCGGCTTCCCCGCTGCTCCCGGTCCCCTGCCCACGCAGGCGGCCGGGAACCATCGTCGGAGTTGCCCGGTTGTGGTGACGTCAAGTATTCCACCGCTATCGCGCCCCCCAGACCATGACGGCATTGTTACGTAACGTAACTGAGTGCATTCGCAATGTGACTAAAGGGGGCTGCCGATATCAGCTCCACCGCAGCCCGGTGATACCCTCGTACGCCGCCACATAGGTCTGTCGGGTTTGCTCGACTATTTCGTCCGGAAGTGGCGGTGGCGGCGCACCGCTGTGCGAATCCCAGCCAGCCTCAGGCGACGTGAGCCAGTCACGAACGAACTGCTTGTCATAGGACACCTGGCTGCGGCCCGGTTGCCACGAATCGGCAGGCCAGAAGCGTGACGAGTCCGGGGTGAGCACCTCGTCTGCCAGCCGCAGCACGCCGGAGTCGTCGAAGCCGAGCTCGATCTTGGTATCGGCCACGATGATCCCGCGTCCGGCGGCCAGGTCGGCACCGCGCTGGTAAACCGCGAGCGTAATACGGGCCAGCTCGGCCGCAACATCCGCGCCCACCAGCGCGGTGAGCTCAGCCCCGGTCAGGTTCTGGTCATGCTCGCCTTGCGGAGCCTTCGTGTCCGGGTCAAAAATCGGCCCAGGTAGCTGCGAGCCGTCGCTGAGCCCCGGCGGCAACTCGACGCCGGCCACGACGCCGTCCCTGCGGTAGTCCGCCAGGCCGGTGCCGGTCAGGTAGCCCCGGGCCACGCACTCCACCGGAACCATCGACAGCGGCCGGCAGGCCATGGCACGGCCCGCGAACTCGGCTGGGATGGGCGCCTCGACGAGGTGGTTCGGCACGATGTCAGCCAGTCGGCTGAACCACCACAGCGAAAGCTGGGTGAGGATTTTGCCTTTCTCTGGGATGGGCGTTTCCAGCACATAGTCGAAGGCAGAGATCCGATCGGTAGCGACGAGCAGCAATACGTCGTCGGCGGTCCGATACAGCTCCCTGACTTTGCCCGAGTAAACGTGCCGGAGTCCGGGCGTCATACGAGCTCCTCTAGGCGCTCGAAGACACCGCCGAGCCGGCGAACGTAGTGCTCGGGCGTGCAGATCTCGTCCAGCCGGACCTCGTCGAGCTTGATGTCGCGGCTGGCAGCCTGCGCTGCCAGCGTCTGCCTGAACAGCACCCCTGACTGCCAGGTGGTCATGGCAGCGGCCTGCACCAGCGCGTAAGCGTCCTCTCTCGACAGCCCCGCCGATACCAGCTCGAGCAGCACGGCCGAGGTGTAAATGAGACCGTGGCTTGACTCGAGGTTTGCCCGCATCCGCGCCGGGTCGACTGTCAGGCCTTCCATGATCCAGGTGGTCTCGGCCATGAGGTAGTCGGTGGCGATGGCCGCGTCGGGGAGGGCGAGGCGCTCGGTCGAGGAGTGCGAGATGTCCCGCTCATGCCAGAGCGCTATGCCCTCCATGACCGGCACTATCTGGGCGCGCACCACCCGAGCCAGACCGCAGACCCGCTCGGCTCGCACCGGGTTGCGCTTGTGCGGCATCGCCGACGAGCCCTTCTGGCCTGCCGCGAACGGCTCGGCGAGCTCGCTGACCTCGGTCCGCTGGCCGTGCCTGACCTCGAGCGCGATGGCGTCGCAGACGCTGGCGATGAGGGCCAGCACGGCCACCCAGGTGGCGATCCCGTCCCGCATCACGACCTGGGTCGCGACGTCGGCGGGCCGCAGGCCGAGTTCGCCGAGCACATCTGACTCGATGACCGGGTCGATATTGGAGTAGCTGCCGACCGCACCCGACAGCTTCCCAACGGCCACCGCCTGCCGGGCCCGCAGCAGCCGGTCTCGGCACCGGTGCACGGCGAAGGCAAAGTCGGCGACCCGGTGCCCCCACAGGTCCGGCTCGGCGTGGATACCGTGCGTCCGGCCCACGCGCAGGGTGGCCCGATGCGCCAGCGCGTGCTCCCGCAGCACGTGCAGCAGCCGCTCGCAGCGGGCGGTCAGCAGGTCGGTGGCCTCCGTGAGCTGGAGCGCCAGGCCAGTGTCGACCAGATCCGACGAGGTCATTCCGTAGTGGACGTACGCGGCTGCCTCGCGCGGCGTGGTGTTGTTGGCCCACGCGGACAGGAACGCGATCACGTCATGGCCGGTAACGGCCTCGAGCGCGGCCACCGCCTCGGCGGAGGGCGGCGCGGCGGCCGCGACCGGCCCGACCGCCTCCGCCGGGACCGTGCCCGCAGCGGCCTGCGCGGTGAGCACGGCGGTCTCGACCTGGCACCACAGCTCGTACTTGTGCGCCTCGCTCCAGACGTGGCCCATTTCCGGCAGCGTGTAGCGGTCTATCACGCCACTATCCTGCCGCATCAGCGCTGGCCTGCCCGTGTCCGGCGTGCTCGGTCAGGCCCGGCGGCGGGCGGCTGTCCGGCAGGGCTCGGCGAACAGCGGCAGCACTAGCACCAAGGCGACCGCCACGAGCTGCACGTCAAGTCCGGCGACGACCCCGATCCCGACGGTTGCCAGCGCGAGCAGGGCGGCAACCGCGCGCAGCCGGACCGGGCCGATCCGCAGATGCCGCCGCACCGCGGCGTTGCCGCCAAGGAAGAGCGCCGCTCCGCAAGCCAGGACCGCCGACTCGCCCACAGAGCCGGGCGCGCCCGCCAGCCTGACGGCCACAAGAACGCCGGCCGCCAGCCCCACGAGGCCGAGCAAGAGTGGGATGAACCCATAGAAGAACGCGCTGAGCGCCAGGGCCGCCCGGCGCGTGTCGCCTGCCTTGGTTAGTGCCCGTTCCGCCCGCTCGTCGTCACCTGCGCCGAACGCGATCCACCACAATGCTCCGGCGACAATCAGACCAAGAACCGCGATCGCCAGCAGCGTCCAGTCCGCACCGCCGCGCCGATCGACGGGCCCGGCGGCCCCGATCCCGATCGCCGCTACGGACTCTCCGATCGCGACGATCAGCAGTGCGCTGTGCCGCTCGAGGAAGTGACCCGGCCGCAGCTGGAACAGGCCGGCCGGGTGCACGACGAGCGGGGAGCCGAGCTGGACGGCCAGCGCCGCCACCCACAGCGCGTAGGCGGCCAGGTCGGCCTGGCCGCCGGGCCCGCGGAGGACACCCGCGATGATGATGAGCAGCGCGGATGCGGTGTTGAAGGGCACGACGCGGAGGATGTTGGCATTCACCCGGTAGTAGAGGAAGCCGTGCACCGCGACGACGAGCAGGTAGCCGAGGCCCAGCACCACGCCGTAGCTGCCAAATCCCTGCGGGATGGCGATCCCGACGACCAGGAAGCCAGCCATCCCGGCCAGCAGGCCGATTCGCTCCGCGGCGTGCACGGGCGGCCGCGAGTTCGTGAGCCAGGCATAAGCCCCGTACATCCACCACAGCAGCCCGAAGATCAGCAGGACTTTGCCGACCGTCAGCCAGGACAGGTGCGCAGCCAGCACAGACGTGAGCTGCGTGAGGGTAAACGCGAACACCAGGTCGAAGAAGATCTCCAGCGGGCTGACGCGCAGCGAAGGCTCGGGCGCTCGGTCCTGCGGGTCAGACGGCGGTGCGGGCCCGTTGTCGACCGCGTCGCCGGTCACGTCGCCTGACGGGTACCTGGTGCCGGGGCAGCCGCTATGTCGCTGCGGTACCAGCCGCCCGGCATCGTGATCAGCGCGGCCGCCTCGTAGGCCCTGGCCCTGGCCGCCGCCAGGTCGTCGCCAGCGCCGACGACGTTGAGGACCCGGCCGCCAGCCGCGGTGAGCTGCCCCGCGTCGTCGATCGCCGTACCGGCCTGCAAAACATAGGTGCCAGGAACGCGCCTGGCTCCAGCCAGGCCGTTGATCGCTGCCCCGCCGACCGGCCTGGCCGGGTAGCCTTCGGCGGCGATCACGACCGTGACGGCGGCGCCGGGCCGCCAGCTGAGCCCGCCGGCCGATGCCAGGTCGCCGCTGGCGCACGCCGTGAGCAGACCTGCCAGCGGGGTGCCGAGCCGGTCGAGCACGACCTGGGTTTCCGGGTCGCCGAACCGAGCGTTGAACTCCACCACGCGCAGTCCTTGCGAGGTCAGGCAGAGGCCGGCGTACAGCAGCCCGCTGTAGGGCCTGCCAATGCGGCTCAGCTCGGCGAGGGCGGGCCGCACCACCTCGGCGAGCGTCTGCTCGGCCAGGTCTGCGGGCGCCCAAGGCAACGGCGCGTACGCCCCCATCCCGCCGGTGTTCGGACCGGTGTCCCCGTCTGCCGCCCGCTTGTAGTCCTGCGAGGGCAGCAGCGCGACGGCGGTAGCGCCATCCGCGAGGGCGAAGACGGTCACCTCAGGTCCGTCGAGGAACTCCTCGATCACGACCGTGCCGCTGGCTCGGGCGTGCCGGAGGGCCGCTTCGCGATCAGTGGTGACCACGACGCCCTTGCCCGCCGCGAGGCCGTCCGCCTTGACGACGTACGGGGGTCCGAACCGGGCCAGCGCCGCCTCGGCTTCCCGCTCGCTACGACACGTCACGGCCGCCGCCGTGGGTACCCCGGCCGCGGTCATCACCTGCTTGGCGAACGACTTCGAGCCCTCGATCATGGCGGCGCGCTGGCTGGGGCCGAAGCAGGTCACCCCCGCGTCCCTGAGCGCGTCGCTCACGCCCGCCACCAGGGGGGCCTCCGGCCCGATCACCACGAGGTCGGGAACGATCTTCCGCGCCAGCGCCGTCACCTCGGCGGGGTCTGTCACCGCGACGTCATGCACGTCGGCGAGCTCGCCGATGCCCGGATTTCCTGGGGCCGCGTGCAACTCGCTGACCGCACCGTCGAGGGCCAGCGCCCGGACCAGCGCGTGTTCGCGGCCGCCTGACCCGAGGACCAGTACTCGCACGGCCCAGAGCCTACCGGCTGGACTGGCGGCCGCCGGGGTCCATTCCGGTCAGGGAACGAGTGGCGCGCCGGCCAATCCGGTGCTCAGGCGGCGTCAGAGCACATCGCGTAGCTGCACCGTCTGGTCGCGGCGCGCACCGACGCCGACCGCGCAGACCGGAGCGCCGATCAGGTCCTCGACCGCACGCACGTACCGCTGAGCGTTCTTCGGCAGGTCGTCAAGCTCTTTCGCCGCCGAGATGTCCTCCCACCAGCCATCCAGGTACTCATAGACCGGCTTGGCGTGGTGGAACTCGGTCTGGGTCATCGGCACCTCGTCGTGCCGGGCGCCGTTCACGTCGTAGGCGACGCAGACCGGGACCTTCTCCAGACCGGAAAGGACGTCCAGCTTGGTGATGAAGTAGTCGGTGAGCCCGTTCACCCTGGTGGCGTACCTGGCGATCACCGTATCCAGCCAGCCGGTGCGGCGCGGCCTCCCGGTTGTCGTGCCGTACTCGTCCCCGGTCTTGCGCAGCCACTCGCCGCGGCCGTCGGTGAGCTCGGTCGGGAACGGCCCAGCCCCCACCCTGGTCGTGTACGCCTTGAGGATGCCCATCACCCTGGTGATTCGGGTGGGGCCGATGCCGGAGCCGACGCAGGCTCCGCCCGCCGTAGGGGAGGACGAGGTCACAAACGGATAGGTGCCGTGGTCAACGTCAAGCAGCGTCGCCTGGGCGCCCTCCAGCAGGACCACCCGCCCGTCGTCGAGCGCGTTGTTGAGCACCAGTCCGGTGTCGGCGACGTAGCGCCCGAGCCGCTCGGCGAGTCCGAGGTACTGTTCGGCGACCGGATCCGCGTCGATGCCGCGCCGGTTGTACACCTTCGTGAGCACCTGATTCTTTTCCCGTAGCACTAGCTCGAGCTTCTGCCGCAGGATGCCGGGGTCGAACAAGTCCTGCATCCTGATCCCGACCCTGGCGACCTTGTCGCCATAAGCCGGGCCAATACCGCGGCCCGTGGTGCCGATCCGCGCGTTTCCGAGGTAGCGCTCGGTGACCTTATCGAGCGCTACGTGGTGGGGCATGATCAGGTGCGCATCAGCGGAAATCAGCAGCCGGTCGCGCCAGACGCCGCGGGCTGCCAGCCCGTCAATCTCGGCGATCAGCACCTCTGGGTTGATCACCACGCCGTTGCCGATGATCGCGGTCGCATGGTCGGAGAGCACACCAGACGGCAGCAGGTGCAGGGCGTAGCTTTCCTCGCCGATCACGACGGTATGGCCCGCGTTGTTGCCACCCTGGTAGCGAACCACGTAGTCGACGCGGTCCCCGAGCAGGTCGGTGGCCTTGCCCTTGCCCTCGTCGCCCCACTGGGCGCCGACGATCACAATGGCCGGCATCTCGCGGTCCTCCCTAACCGGACGAAAGCCCCAGGCCAGCGTCATTGCAACGAGCTGCAAGCGCGGCACCGGGGCTCTTGCATTCAGATACTACCGGCCCGGCCCTGACGCGGCTGGTTCAGACGCAGACGCTGCTCACAAGCTAAGTGCCGCCACGGCGGCCGGGCTAGCGTCGGCAAGGAACTCCTGGCACCTGGCCGCCTCGTCGTCCTCACCGATGGCCGCGGCGGCCAGCGCGAGCGCATGCAGCGACCGCAGGAATCCCTGGTTCGGCTCGTGCTCCCACGGCACCGGGCCGTGCCCGCGCCACCCCGCTCGGCGCAACTGATCCAGCCCGCGGTGATAGCCAGTTCGGGCGAACGCGTATGCGGTCACCGGCTCGCCGGCAGCCAGCGCTCGCTCTGCCAGCGCGGCCCACGCTGCGCAGTAGGCGGGGAACGAGGCCGCTACTTCTGCGGGATCACTGGCCTCGGCGAGCGCGGCTCGCGCCGCCTCGTCGGCCGGCAGATACGTGGCGGGCGGGCCGCCGAGCAGGTTCTCGGGCATCAGCGAACCGGTCCTCAGGACCGCTGGCCGGCTGACAGCAGATCCTCGCACGCATGCACGACGCGGGCGGCCATGGACTCCTCAGCCGCCTTGCCCCAGCTGCGCGGGTCGTATGCCTTCTTGCTGCCTACCTCGCCGTCCACCTTGAGCACGCCGTCGTAGTTGCTGAACATGTGACCGGCGACCGGCCTGGTGAACGCGTACTGGGTGTCAGTGTCGACGTTCATCTTGACTACGCCATAGCCGATGGCCTCGCGGATGTCGGCGAGGTCAGACCCCGAGCCGCCATGGAAGACCAGATCGAACGGCTTCTCCTTGCCGTACTTCGCGCCGACCGCGTCCTGGATGTCCTTCAGGATCGAGGGTCGCAGCTTCACGTGTCCCGGCGCGTACACGCCGTGCACGTTGCCGAACGTGGCTGCCAGGATGTAGCGGCCGCGCTCGCCGAGTCCCAGCGCCTCCGCCGTCGCCAGCGCATCCTCGGGAGTGCTGTATAGCTTCTCGTTCATCTCGCCGACGATTCCGTCTTCCTCGCCGCCGACCACGCCGATCTCCATCTCCATGACCACGTGCGCGGCCGCGCACCGGTCGAGCAGCTCAGACGCGATCTTCAGGTTCTCCGCGAGCGGCACCGCTGAGCCGTCCCACATGTGTGACTGGAACAGGGGCTGCTCGCCGCGGCCGACTCGCTCGACGGAGATCTCCAGCAGGGGCCGCATGTAGCCGTCCAGCTTGTCCTTCGGGCAGTGATCGGTGTGCAGCGCGACGTTGATCGGGTATCTGGCCGCCACCACGTGCGCGAAGCTCGCCAGCGCGACCGCACCCGTGACCATGTCCTTAACGGACTGGCCGGACAGGTACTCCGCGCCGCCCGTAGAGACCTGGATGATCCCGTCGCTCTCAGCCTGGGCGAAACCGCGCAGGGCGGCGTTGAGCGTCTGACTGGAGGTGACATTGATCGAGGGATAGGCGAAGCCGTGCTCCTTTGCCCGGTCGAGCATCTCCGCATAGATCTCTGGCGTCGCGATCGGCATGGCAGCAGTCCTCTCCAGACGTGAGTCAGTGCCAGTATTGCCGAGGCCCGCTGCGCCCCCAACTTCACCGGCTGACTTATCGGCTTTACCCGGCGCGGAAGCCGGACGGGTCTACGCTCAGATCATGGGACGCCATGATGCGGACCCTGCCGGGGGGCGGAGATATACCGGTGTTGTGCTGGTGTCGGTGCTGGTCGCGGTCATGCTCGTGGTAGGAATTCTGGCGCTCCGCGCGCTGGCCCACGCCTAGCGGGCTAGGCCAGTCCTAGATCACCGAGCTCGAATGCCGCGAGGTAGGGCAGGCCCCGCTCGGCGATCCGCGGCCTTGCGCCCCGTTCCACCACGACGGCCACGCCGACTACCTCGGCGCCCGCCTCCTGGAGTGCGTCGACGGCCGTGAGCACCGAGTTTCCCGTCGTCGACGTGTCCTCGACCGCTAGCACTCGGCGGCCGGTCACGTCGGGGCCCTCGATCCGGCGCTGTAGGCCGTGCGCTTTCTCGGTCTTGCGCACGACGAACGCGTCGAGCTTGTGGCCGCGGCCCGCGGCCGCGTGCAGCATGGCGGCGGCTACCGGATCGGCACCGAGGGTCAGGCCGCCGACGGCGTCGTACGACAGTTCGGCCGTGGTATCGAGCAGCACCCGCCCGGCGAGCGGGGCCGCCTCCCCGTCCAGCAGAACCCGGCGCAGATCGATATACCAGTCGGCTCGCTGCCCCGAGGACAAGATGACGTCCCCGTGCACGATGGCGAGCCGCTTGATCAGCGTCAGCAGGGCGGCTCGGTCCGCGGCCGGGTCGGCGATCACGACAGCCGAGCCTACCGGTCGGCGGCAGGCCCAGGTCCACCCGGACGGGCGGCTGGGCCTGCCGACGAGGGCACAGCGGAGTAGCTGGTAGTTTCTGCGGGCCGGGCGGCGAGACCCTCGAGCAGCCGTTCCGCTCACATGCACATATGAGCGGAACAAGCGGCAGGCCAGCCGGTCTGGCGGATACCTCCGTGATCCGCGCGATCTGCCACGGCTATAGCTATGCGCTGGTAACGTCACGCGCAAGGGAAGGACGGTGTCGCGTTGGATCGCTGCGCGCTGTTCGTGGACGCAGGGTATGCGCTGGGGGACGGCGCGCTGGCAGTCCACGGCACTCGCCACCGTGACTCGGTTTCCTGGGACTATGCGGGCCTTCTGAAGCTGCTCGGCGGTATGGCTAGGGACCGGACCGGTCTGCCGCTGTTGCGCTGTTACTGGTATGACGTCGCGCCGACGCCAAGCCGAGCGGCCGAGCACGACAGCGTGGGCGACTTGCCCGGAGTCAAGCTCCGCCTGAGCAAGGCTCGGCCGAGTCGCAAGGAAGGCGTCGAGGCGGAGATGCGCAGGGACCTGATGGCCCTCGCGCGGAACCGTGCCGTGAGTGACGTGATCATCGTCAGCACTGAAGAGGACCTCGCCCCTGCTATCGCCGAGGTCCAGGAGTTCGGGGTCCGGACGGTGCTGTTGCACATCGACG
The DNA here is from genome assembly GCA_030041275.1 of Streptosporangiaceae bacterium. Classification (GTDB taxonomy): domain Bacteria; phylum Actinomycetota; class Actinomycetes; order Streptosporangiales; family Streptosporangiaceae; genus JAJYUU01. The sequence continues at coordinate 7,431 of JASHOE010000074.1, read as the reverse complement.
CCGACGGCAGCTGGGCGGCTGCACGGGCGCTGCGCCAGGAATGTGATGACGTCATCGAGGTCTCGGCCGGCCATTTGCGCCCCTTCGTCGAACTGATCGCAGGCGCGGAGCCGCGCGTGAGCAGCTCTGGTTACCGTGAGCTCGTCAGTCCCGGCCAGGTGAGCGTCCCCCAGCCAGTGCTCGACGCGTCCGCCCCCCGGCTCTTCGCGTCTTCCGCGCCGGCCGGGTACGAACGAGCTCCCCAGCTGACGGCGGCTGGCGGTCAGGGCGGCGACCAGCGCGACCTGATGGCCAGCGCGGACGCGGCCAGCTTCGGTCTAGCCGGGCACGGCGACGATCCGCGCGCCTCGGCGCAGCGCGGACAAGACGGGCAGCATGCCCAGCCGCAGTCGATACCGCTGGCGCCCGCCGCCCAGTACCAGTCGGGCGACGCGCTGGCATCCGGGCTCCCGGCTGCCGAGACCGGTTTCGCACAGGCGTACAACGGCCAGGACATGCCGATCGCGACCAATGGCCACGGTGGCGGTCAGCACGGTGCCGTTCAGTCCCACCTGGCTGGTCAGGTCGGCCTCGCGGGCCAGGGCTCGATGGCGAGCGGCCTGCCTCAGGTGGCTCCGGGGATGCCGAGACATGCCGGCGCCGCGCCAGGGAACGGGATGCCGCCGAACGGCATGCCTGCGAGCAGCGCGCCAGCTGGGATGCCGGGACCGGGGCACGCGGCGGAGCACGGCCGCCAGGCGGACGGAGTGAACCAGGCTGTCGTCCCGCCCGGCAGCGCACTGCCGGGCGGGCCCAACCAGCCAACTCAAGCAGGCGGCGTGCCGCAGTCCGGCTTCGCTGCTGCTGGCCAGGGCATACCCGGCCAGCAGGGCGCGGTGCAGCCGCAGCACGGGTCGCAGCCACCCTCGCAGGCCCTGGCTCAGCAGAACTTCGCCGAGCCGCCCCAGTCGGCCGGTCAGCAGAACTTCGCCCAGCCGCCCCAGTCCGCAGCCCAGCACAGCCTCGGGCAGCAGCCAGGGCAGGCACTGGCCGTCCCGCCGGGCGCCCACCGGCAGACCGGCGCGCTGCAGAGTCAAAACGGCCTGATGCCGGTCGACCCGCAGCGACCGCCGCTGGCTGGTCGTCAGCTTCCCGCGGGCAATGGCATGCCGTATGGCCAGGACCGGGGTATGCCGTATCCGGATCAGCTCCAGCAGCCCCAGCTCGCCGCCCAGCCTGGCCAGCCGTACGCGGCTGGCGGCTACGGAGCGCCGCAGCCACAGGTGCCGCAGCTGCCGGTGCTCGCCCTATCCGTTGGTGACGCCGTCCAGTCGGCGCACGCCGAGGGCTTCGGGTTCGGCGAAGCGGTCGCTCGGGACGCGCCCGCGCTGTGGCTCGAGGCAGTGCTGGCCCGCAAGCCCAGGATGCCCTCCGACCTGGAGGCTCGGCTCTTGCAAGGCTCGGCGTTGCCCATCGACTCGCTGCTGCACGACGAAGTGCGGCACGCCCTGCGCCGAGGATTCTGGGATGCGCTCGAGCGGTCCCGGCACTAGGCGACCCTGACCACACCGGGGTCCGGCGCGGGCCGCGGACAGTGGGCGGCTTTTAGTTCAATGGGTACTTTGAAGCTGATACTTCGCCATTTCGCGCGCGTTCGTTGCCGCAATAACAGCCAATCCCAGATACCTTGGTGACGTGCCGTCACTCAATCGCGAGACATTCGATTCGCTCGAATTTGATGCCGCAGCCAGCGGTGATCATGGAGCGGCGGCCAGGGAGATGGCGCGGCTGGCGACCATCGGCACGGAGACAGCCGGCATGGCTCGCGCCGAGGCCTTCTTGCGGGTCGGCGACGAGTGGCTGCTGGCCGATGAGCCCGCTGAGGCGGCGGACTGGTTCCGCCGCGCGATCGCGGATGGGGGGCCCGTCTCGGTCGATCCGCGGGTCGGCCTGGCCCGTGCGCTATTCCAGCTCGGCCGTCAGCTCGATGCCCATGACCTCATCGGCAGTCTGAAAGACGATGGGCCGACCGACCCGCGAACCTGCGACCTGGCGGCCGAGCTGCTGGTAGACAGCGGTGACCTGGCCGGAGCGCTGGACTGGGCGACCACCGGAGTCGAGCTTTGCCTCGCCGCCGGTCAAGACGGCGACCACGCCGACGAGAATCCTGAGTTGCGATTGCTGCTCAGGCTCCGCTACCGCATCCGCAACGATCTTGGCCTGCCCGAGGACCGCTACGACGCGCTGCTCGACGAGGCCTAGACCTAGACCGCCTGCCCGGCCGCCGCCGCCGTCCGCTCCGGCCCGACTCGCAGCGCGTCGGCAGCCTCGTCGAGGCCAACCACCACGGTGTCGCCGTCGGTGATCTCGCCAGCGATCAGCTCGCGGGCCAGCTTGTCACCGATCGCCGACTGGATGAGCCGACGGAGCGGCCGTGCGCCGTAGACCGGGTCAAAGCCGGTCACGGCCAGCCACTCCCTGGCTGCAGGCGTCACGTCCAGCGTCAGCCGCCGACTGGACAACCGCGCGGCTAGCCGCTGGACCTGCAGGTCGACGATCTGGGTCAACTCGTCGGTGGTCAGCGCGTCGAACACGATGATGTCGTCGAGCCGGTTCAGGAACTCAGGCTTGAAGGTGGCTCGGACAACCGCCAGCACCTGCTCCGTCGTCGTAGCCTCGTCCAGCGTTGGGTCGGCGATGAACTGCGACCCGAGGTTGGAGGTCAGGATCAGGATCGTGTTGCGGAAGTCCACCGTGCGGCCTTGTCCGTCGGTGAGCCGACCATCATCGAGAACCTGCAGCAGGATGTCGAAAACCTCGGGGTGCGCTTTCTCTACCTCATCGAGCAGGACCACGCAATAAGGCCGGCGCCGGACCGCCTCGGTCAGCTGCCCGCCTTCCTCGTAACCGACGTAGCCGGGCGGAGCGCCGACCAGCCTGGCGACCGAGTGGCGCTCCGAGTACTCGCTCATGTCGATCCTGATGATCGCCCGCTCGTCGTCGAACAGGAACTCGGCCAGCGCCTTAGCCAGCTCGGTCTTGCCCACGCCGGTCGGGCCGAGGAAAAGGAAGGAGCCGGACGGCCGGTCCGGGTCCGAAATGCCGGCCCTGGACCTGCGGACCGCGTCGGCCACCGCCTGGACAGCGCGGTGCTGACCGACCAGCCGCCGCCCGAGCTCGTCTTCCATCCGGAGCAGCTTGCCGGTCTCACCCTCCATGAGCCGGCCCGCCGGGATCCCGGTCCACGAGGACACGACGTCGGCCACATCGTCTGGGCCGACTTCCTCCTTGACCATCGGCGCGGGGCCAGCCCCTGGTCCGCCGACGGGCTGGTCCTCGCTGGCAGCGGCGGACGCCTCTTCGATCTGTCGTTCCAGTGCCGGGATGTCGCCGTACATCAGCCGGGACGCGGCCTCGAAGTCAGCGTCGCGCTGCGCCCGCTCCGCCTGGCCCTTGGCCTCATCGAGCTGCTTCTTGAGCTCGCCGACCTTGTTGAGGCTGGCCTTCTCCCTATCCCACTGCGCCACCAGCGCCGTGAGCTGTTCCTGCTTGTCTGCTAGGTCAGCGCGCAGCCGCTCCAGCCGATCGCGGCTGGCCGCGTCGTTCTCCTTGGCCAGCGCCATCTCTTCCATCTTCATCCGGTCGACGGCGCGCTGCAGTTCATCGATTTCCACCGGCCGCGAATCTATTTCCATCCGTAGCCGGGAGGCAGCCTCGTCGATCAGGTCGATCGCCTTGTCTGGCAGGAACCGTGCGGTGATGTACCGGTCTGAGAGAGTCGCGGCGGCGACGAGGGCGGCGTCGGAGATCTGCACTTGATGATGCGCCTCGTACCGGCCCTTCAGTCCACGCAGGATGGCGATCGTGTCCTCGGCCGACGGCTCGCCGATGAGCACCTGCTGGAACCGCCGCTCGAGGGCCGGGTCCTTCTCGATGCGCTGCCGGTACTCGTCCAGCGTCGTGGCGCCCACCATGCGCAGCTCTCCTCGGGCCAGCATGGGCTTCAGCATGTTGCCTGCATCCATCGCACCCTCGGCCGCTCCTGCGCCGACGACGGTGTGCAGCTCGTCGATGAACGTGATGATCTGCCCGTCGCTCTGCTTGATCTCGTTCAGGACCGCCTTGAGGCGCTCCTCGAACTCGCCCCGATACTTGGCGCCGGCCACCATCGCGCCGAGGTCGAGCGCCACGACCCGCTTGCCGCGCAGCGACTCGGGCACGTCGCCGGCCACGATGCGCTGGGCGAGTCCCTCGACGACCGCCGTCTTGCCGACGCCGGGCTCGCCGATGAGCACCGGGTTGTTCTTCGTCCGCCGGGACAGCACCTGGATGACGCGGCGAATCTCCGCGTCCCGGCCGATGACCGGGTCGAGCTTGCCGTCGCGAGCGCTCTGGGTGAGGTCGATGCCGTACTTCTCGAGCGCCTGGTAGGTGCCCTCGGGATCCTGGGACGTCACCCGGGCATGACCGCGGACCTGCTCGAAGGCGTCGGTGAGTTCCTTAGGCCCGGCCCCCGCACCGCGAAGCAGATCGGCGGCCTGGCCGCCGTCGGTGGCGAGGCCGACGAGCAGGTGCTCGGTCGAGACGTACTGGTCTGACATCTCGGTGGCAAGCTTGCTCGCGGTCGCCAGCGTCGCCAGGAGCTGGCGCGAGGTCTGCGGCGCGCTGACGGTGGTTCCGGCGGCCCGTGGCATCCGGCCGAGCTCGGCTCGCACCTTCGCGAGCAAATCGGCCGGGTCGGCACCGACGGCCCGGAGCAGCGGCGCTGCCGTGCCGCCCTCCTGCTGGACCAGGGCGGCGAGCAGGTGCAGGCCGTCCACGCTGGGGTTGCCCGCCGAGGCCGCCATCTGCTGGGCCTCAAGCAGCGCCTCCTGGCTCTTCCTGGTCAGCTTCTCGTCCACTATCTGCGTTCTTCCTTTTGTCCGTGGTGGTTGTGGGGGTGAATGTCGACCGCGGCCCGGCGAGCGTGATCAGCCCGCGTCGGCCACGTTCCCTCGTGGTCCGGGTTTGAGATCAGCCGCCGCGACAACGGGCCCGGCTTCCGGACCCAGGCCGGCGCCGGAGGCCGGCCGGCCGCCGCTCGGCGGCCGCACTGGAACCAGGGCTGCGCCGTCGGCTCGGCCGCGAACGAGACTGGCCAGCCGCGCGGCCACCGCGCGGGTCGACTCCAGCTCGGCCCGCAGCTGGCCGATCTCGGCGTGCAGCTCGGCCATGAGCACCCGGCTGCGATGCTCGGTCAGCTCAAGCTCGAGGATGCGTTTGATCCCGTTGAGGTTGATGCCTTCTTCCTGCGACAGCCGCTGCACTTCGCGCAGGCTCAAGATGTCCCGGAGCGAGTAGCGTCGGCCGCGGCCAGCCGTCCGGCCCGGTGAGACCAGCCCCAGCCGGTCGTAGGCACGCAGCGTCTGCGGGTGCAGTCCGGAGAGCTGAGCGGCCACCGAGATCACGTATACGGGGGTGTCGTCGGTGAGCTCGAAGTCGCTAGTCATGTCATCTCCCTCCGGCGGCTAGCTGTTCGCGTCGCGCAACAGCTCGGCTCGCGGGTCGCCGCCAGCGGTGGCATCCCGGAACTGCTCGAGCGCGCCTCGCGCCTTGTCGGTCAGCGTCTGCGGTACCAGCACGTTCACGGTGACGAGCAGGTCGCCGGTGGTGCCGTCCTTGCGCCTGACTCCCTTGCCGCGGACCCGGAAGGTACGGCCGGTTGGCGTGCCGGCCGGGATCTTCAGGCTCACTGGCATGCCGCCGAGCGAGGGCACCTTCACCTCCGCACCGAGCGCCAGCTCAGCGAACGTGACGGGCACGGTGATGGTCAGATTGGCCGCCGAGCGGCCGAACGTGCCGTGCGGGTGCGGCTTGACGTGGACCCGGACGTACAGGTCGCCAGCCGGGCCGCCGTTCTCGCCGCGGGCACCCTTGCCGGCAAGCTTGATTCGCTGGCCGTCATCGACGCCAGCCGGAATCCTCGCCTGCACGGTGCGGGTACTCATCGCCCGCCCGCTCCCGGAGCATGTCGCGCACGGATCGTCGACGACGAGACCGCGGCCGCGACAGGTCCGGCACGGCTCGGAGAACGCGAAGTTACCCAGGTTGCGACTGCCCTGGCCAGTCCCCTCGCAGGTCGGGCACACTCGCGGGACCGTGCCCGCCTTGGCACCCGTGCCCTTGCAGACCGGGCAGGGGCCCTCGCCGGTCAGTCGCAGTGACACGGTCGTGCCGTTGATGGCGTCGCTGAATGACAGCGACGTCTCGGTCTCCACGTCCGCACCGCGTCGTGGCCTTGCGCGGGTGCCCGTCGTGCCGCCGCCGCCGCGATTTCCGAACACGCCGCCGAGCAGGTCGCCGAGCCGTCCGCCCGCGCCGCCCGCGCCACCGAAGATGTCGCCGAGGTCAAAGTTGTAGCCACCGCCGGTCCCGGTGCCGGACCCTGGCATCCGGACCCCGGTGCCGAACAGCGAGCGCGCTTCGTCGTACTCCTTGCGCCGGCCCTCGTCGGACAGCACGGTGTACGCCTCGGAAATCTCCTTGAACCGTGCCTCCGCCTTCGGGTCACCCTCGTTGGCGTCTGGGTGGTACTTGCGGGCGAGCTTGCGGTACGCCTTCTTGATGTCGTCCGCCGACGCGCCCTTGGTCACCCCGAGGGTCTTGTAGAAATCCTTCTCCAGGTAATCCTTCGTGCTCAACGGGCCTCTTTCGGGAGCTGTCTTGCAGCCGGGGCCAGCGGCCCGGTTACCCAGGCGGCCGGCCCCGGCTCAGTGTTCATCCGGGTTCACCCGGCGCGGTCATCGGGCTCAGCACCGGGCTCGCCCGCGTCGCCAGCGGCCTCCGCCGGACCGCCCGCTCCGTCGGAGTCGGCGGACTCCGGCTCACGTTCGCGGGCTGTCGGCTCGACCACATCGCCGCCGGGCTCGGCCACCGCCACCCGCGCGGGGCGAATGATGCGCTCGCCGACCTTGTAGCCGGGCTGCAGGATCTGTACCGCCGTGGGCTCGGTGACGTCCGCCGAGTACGAGTGCATCAGCGCCTCGTGCAGCATCGGATCGAACGGGTCGCCCGCCTCGCCGAACGACGTCAGGCCGAGCTTGGCAGCAATGCCCTCCAGCGAGTCGGCGACCGACTTGAAGCCGCCGACCAGTTCGCCGTGCTCTCTGGCCCGGCCGATGTCGTCGAGGACCGGCACCAGCTCGTTCAGCACGTTGGCCAGTGCCTGCTCCCGCACTGCCATCCGATCGCGCTCGACGCGCTTACGGTAGTTGGCGTACTCGGCCTGCAGACGCTGCAGGTCGGCGGTTCGCTCGGCGAGCTTCGTCGCGGTCTCGGCGGCCGCTTCCGTTTGCTTCCGCCCGGTCTCGGCCTGCTCAGCGGCGTCGGCCGGCGGCCGGCTGCCGCCACCGACTGGACCTTCGGCAGACCCGGCGCCGCCGCGGCCGGCGAAGCCGCCGTCCGGCCAGGGAC
>JASHOE010000011.1 GCA_030041275.1 Streptosporangiaceae bacterium | reverse complement strand
CCGGCTCGAGCACGCTACCCCCGAGGAGATCCACGCCAAGGTCCGCCAGACCGCGCACGGCATCAACGTCTCGACCATCTACCGGACTCTCGAGCTGCTCGAACAGCTCGGTCTCGTCAAGCACAGCCACATTCACCACGGCGCGCCGAGTTACCACCTGAGCGAGCACGCCCAGCACGTCCACCTGGTCTGCCGCCAGTGTGAGCAGATCACCGAGGTCGACCAGGAGGCCGTCGCCCCCCTCGTGCTCGCGCTCGAGGAACGCGAAGGCTTCCTGACCGACGTGGGGCACCTGACTGTGTTCGGGCTGTGCGCCTCCTGCCGCGTCGGCTAACAACACCAGAAAGGAGACGGGAACGTGGTCGAATCCGGACGCCGCCGTCCGTCAGGCCGATGACCGCCAGTCCGCTGCTCCGCACCCCAGGAGCGGTTCAGGCCGACACGCCGGACACCGGGGTCGCAGCGCACTACGGCGATCCCTACGCCGAGCAGCGCGCGCTCGTCGGCAGCTGGGGGGTGGTCGACCGGTCACAGCGCGGAGTGCTGCGTATCACCGGTGCAGACCGGCTGAGCTGGCTGCACAGCCTGACCACCCAGGACCTGGAGCAGCTTGCCGTCGGCACAGCTGCCGAGGCGCTCGTGCTGAGCCCGCAGGGTCACGTTGAGCATCACCTCACCGTGATGGACGACGGCAACTCGACGTGGATCCACACCGAGCCCGACGACGCCGGGCCGTTGCTGGAGTTCCTGACCTCGATGAGGTTCATGCTGCGGGTCGAGCCGCAAGACGTCACCGACGAGTACGCGGTAGTCACGCTGCTCGGGCCGAAGGTGCCGCGCGGTGAGCTGGTGCCGGGCGCACTCCGGCTCGACTCTGCTGCCCAGGGGGAACGACAGCCTGAATCTCTCCTCGCGTTCGAGACCGACCTGATTGTGCCGCGGGCGGACTTGCTCAGCGCTGTCGAAGCGCTCCGGTCGGCGGGCGCCAGCCTGGCCGGAATGTGGGCGCACGAGGCCCTACGCATCGCGGCCGGGCGGCCCCGATTCGGGCTGGACACCGATCACCGCACCATTCCGCATGAGGTCGGCTGGATCGAGACCGCGGTGCACCTGAACAAGGGCTGCTACCGGGGCCAGGAGACCGTCGCCCGGGTGCACAACCTCGGTCGGCCGCCGCGACGGCTGGTATTGCTGCACCTGGACGGCAGCGAGGAGCGACTGCCCGCCCGTGGCGATCAGGTCAGCCTGGACGGCGCAGCCGTCGGTACCGTGGGGTCGGCTGCCCGGCACTACGAGCTCGGGCCGATCGCGCTGGCGCTCGTGAAGCGGTCGACCCCAGTGGAAGCCACTTTGACGGTGGACGGCATCGCGGCGGCCCAGGAGGTGATCGTCTCGCCCGAGGCGGGCGCGAACGTCCGGGTAGATCCGTCGCTGCGACGCCGTGGCGACCTCATGGGCCGCGCGCGCTAGAGTCCGACCAGCCCCTGGTGTGCCCCGTTCCCCCGATGGAGGTGCCCGCAGTGCTGCGCCAAGCGCTCCTGGCGTTGTCGGCCAGCCGTCGCTCACGCGCAGTCATCATGGCCAACCCCGCCACCCGTGGCCTGGTGGCCAGGTTCGTCGCCGGCGAGACGATCGACGACGCGCTCAACGTCACGCGGCGGCTGGCCGCGGACGGTCGCCTCGTCACCATCGACTTCCTCGGCGAGGACACGATCGACCCTGAGCAGGCGACAGCGGTGACCGATGAGTACGTCCGGCTGCTTGGCCGGCTCTCGGGCGCCGGGCTCTCGGCGCGCGGCCGGGCGGAAATCTCGGTGAAGCCGACCGCGGTCGGGCTAGGCCTCGCCGGCCACGGCGACAAGACGGCGCTGGAGAACATCAGGCGGATCGCCAGCGCGGCCCGCAACGCGGGCACGACCGTCACTGTCGACATGGAAGACCACACGCGGGTTGACCAGACCCTTGCGCTGGTGGCCGAGTTGCGCGCTGACTACCCCGATCTCGGCTGCGTGATCCAGTCGTACCTGCAGCGCAGCGCTGCGGACTGCCGCGCGCTGGCCGTGCGGGGCTCCCGGGTGCGGCTCTGCAAGGGCGCCTACCAGGCACCTGATGGCGTGGGCCTGGCCAGCAAGGCCGACGTGGACCTGAACTATGCCCGGTGCCTGCGCATCCTGCTCGACGGGCCTGGCTATCCGATGCTTGCCACGCACGACCCGCGGCTGATCAAGATCGTCGCCGCGCGGGCCGAGCTCACCGGCCGGAACAGCGACAGCTTCGAGTACCAGATGCTCTACGGGATCCGGCCGGGTGAGCAGTCACGGCTGGCAGCGTCGGGTGCGCGCATGCGGGTGTACGTGCCGTACGGTACCGACTGGTACGGCTACCTCGTGCGGCGGCTGGCGGAGCGGCCGGCGAATCTGGCCTTCTTCCTGCGGGCGCTGCGCTCCTGGCGCTGATAACCCTGCCGGGCCTGGGACGTCCTGCCCCCGCCGCCCGCCAGCGTCCAGCATGGACGGCCCTGCCACTGAAGGCCGGACGCTGACTGGGCGGGCGCTCGCCAGGCCGGTGACAACGCCGCAGCTAGCGGCGCTCCTGGCCAGCGTCGTCAGCTGCGCCCGACGGTAGGCTCGAGCTCGTGATCGCGATTGTTGGCGCGGGCAAGATGGGCGAGGCGCTCGCCTCGGGCCTGCTGCGGGCTGGCGTCGTCGGGCCGGACGAGATCGTTGCCGCGGTGCGCCGCCCCGAGCGCGCCAAGCAGCTGCGTGACGGCTATGGCATCGAGGCGACGACGCCCGCCGAGGCCGCACAGCGCGCGCAGACCCTGGTCATCGCTGTCAAGCCCCAGGACATGGGTGCGCTGCTGGCTGAGATCGGCACCCTGATCACGCCAGACAAGCTGGTCATCTCCATCGCGGCCGGCATCACGACGGGTTTTATCGTGGATCACCTCAGCGGAGCCGTGCCGGTGGTCCGGGTGATGTCGAACACCCCGGCCCTGGTGGACGAGGCGATGAGCGTGATCTCGCCAGGGCAGTACGCGACCGAGGAGCACCTGCGCCGGGCCGAGGAGCTGTTGCAGCCGGTGGGCAAGGTGCTGCGGATACCGGAGTCCTTGCAGGATGCGGCGACCGCGCTGTCCGGCAGCGGCCCGGCATACGTGTATTTCCTGGTCGAGGCCATGGTCGACGCCGGCATCTTGCTCGGGATGCCCCGCAGCGATGCGCTGGAGATGGTGAAGCAGGCGGTGTACGGCGCGGCCAAGATGCTGCGGGACTCGGGCGAGCATCCGGTCCTGCTGCGTGAGGCGGTCACGTCGCCCGGCGGGACGACCATCAACGCGATCCGCGAACTGGAACGGCACGGGGTTCGCGCGGCCGTGTTGTCCGCGATCGAGGCGGCCAGAGATCGCGGTCGCGAGCTCGGCTCCGCGTAATCCGCGCTTGCGCTGCGAGCCCGGCGCAGCTAACGGCGCGCCGCAACCGCAGCCGGCGGGCGCGCCGGTGCGCGGCGTCGCCTGGGCCCTGGCGGAGCGCGTGTCCGAGGCCCTGGCGGAGCTCGTGTCCTGGCGCGATGGCCTGTTGGGTGCCGAGATTGGTGTGCCTGGTTGGTTGCAATGGCACTGGATTGGCGACTGAGGTCTTCGGTCACAGATTGTAGTCACGCGCCTGACCTGCTGTGATGCCGCGAGTGCCGCCGGAAGGCCGGGTATTCGCGGAAGTCCAGCCGAATTGGCCTGGCTCGGGCGGGTTGCCCTTTCGCATACAGGACTTACGCTGGAGACGGGCGTGACTGATGCGCCGGAACTCTTCAGCGCAGCGGTTCGGTCGGAAGAGGGCTATCAATGGCAGCAGACGCTACTCCGCTCAGCGAGGTCAGGTTCCTGACCGTGGCCGAGGTGGCCGCGATCATGCGCGTTTCCAAGATGACTGTCTACCGACTGGTGCACTCAGGTGAGCTGGAGGCCATCAGGGTTGGGCGCTCGTTCCGGGTGCCCGAGCAGGCGGTGACGGGGTACCTGCGGGAAGCGTACGTGGGCACGGAATGACCGGTCGTCCCAAGGGCGCACGGCGGTTGCCCGGCTAGCCGGGCAGGGCGGTTCCGACCGAGCGAGCTGCCGGGCGATGCCTGATCATGCGCCTCGGCAGGGGTACGCTGTGACGTTGGCATGTGCCCGGCCGCCCGATGTGGCGAGCATGTGCGCATACATGCCCGTCGGCCAGGACAGTAAATGAGGGTGGTTACGTGGGTTCTGTCATCAAGAAGCGGCGCAAGCGGATGGCCAAGAAGAAGCACCGCAAGCTGCTGCGCAAGACGCGCGTTCAGCGCAGGAACAAGAAGTAGCTCCTGACGGGCTGGCCGGCGGTCGTGGCGACGCGAGGTCGGATGGTGCTGGCCAGCCATGGCTGAGTCGCGCCCGCCAGAGCCGTGCCACCCGCCGCCGGTCTCGCCGCCGCCTGGCTGGCGAGAGCGGCTGATCGGCCTGGCGGGCTTCGCCCGTCGGCGCCTGGCCGGCGACTACGAAGTAGACAAATTCGGCTTCGACCCGGAGTTGAATTCGACCGTTCTGATGCCGGCTGCGCTGGCCCTCTACCGGAACTGGTTCCGGGTAGCGATGCGCGGCATCGCCAATGTGCCCAGCACCGGCCGGGCTCTGATCGTTGCCAATCACTCCGGCGTGCTTCCGCTCGACGCCATCATGTTGCAGGCGGGTGTCTACTCCGAGCATCCGGTGCACAGAAACCTCCGGCTGCTGGGAGCCGACCTCGTGTACACGCTCCCGCTGCTGGCCGATCTCGCTCGTCGCAGCGGGCACACCAGGGCCGATCCGGAGGAGGCGCACCGGCTGCTCGAGGCGGACGAGCTGGTGGGCGTATTCCCCGAGGGCTTCAAGGGCATCGGCAAGCCGTTCAGCGAGCGGTACCGGCTACAGCGATTCGGCCGCGGCGGGTTCGCCCGCACAGCCATCCAGGCGGGCGCGCCGATCATTCCGTGCGCGATCGTGGGCGCCGAGGAGATCTACCCCATGATCGCGAACGCCGAGGCGCTTGCGAAGGCCCTCCGGCTGCCGTACTTCCCGGTGACGCCGTTGTTTCCCTGGCTCGGGCCGCTCGGTGCGGTGCCACTGCCGTCGAACTGGATCATCGAGTTCAGCGAGCCAATCCCGACTCGCGGCCTGGCCGAGGCCGCGCCGGACGAAGAGACGCGCGATGAGCTGATCGCCGATCTCGCCGACCGGGTGCGCGACACCATCCAGGGCAGGCTGGACGACCTCGTCGAAGAGCGCGGATCGCCGTTCAGCTAATCCCGCTCCGATGCGACCAGATCAGGTGCCAGTGCGCCGCCGCCGGAGCGCCAGGCCCGCGGCCATCCCGCCGGCGACCGCTCCGGCGCCGGCCGCGACGGGCAGGGCAACGAGCGTCGCTTTGCGAGCAGACCGGAACTCATGGACGGGCCAGCCGCGGCTGCGAGCCGCGCGGAGCAGTTCAGCGTCAGGATTGACGACGTTCGGGTGGCCTACAAGCTCCAGCATCGGCAGGTCATTGGCCGAGTCGCTATAGGCGCTGCACCGGGACAGGTCGAGCCCTTCCCGATTGGCCAGGGAAACTATCGCGGTCGCCTTCGCCGGGCCGTGGAGCAGGCCGCCGACCAGCCGCCCGGTGTAGACACCGTCGGCAGTTTCGGCCACAGTGCCGAGCGCGCCGGTCAGGCCTAGCCGGCGAGCGAGGATCGTGGCCAGCTCCACCGGGGTGGCGGTGACGAGCCAGACCCGCTGCCCCGCCAGCAAGTGCTGCCTGGTCAGGTCCCGTGTCCCAGCCCAGATCCGGTCGGCGATCGTGTCGTCGTAGATCTCCTCGCCGAGCGAGACGATGTCGTCGACGCGGTGGCCGGCCACGAACGCTAGCGCCGCTTCGCGCGCGGCATCGATGTGGCCAGGGTCCTCGATACCGCGCAACCGGAAGGCCACCTGGCTGAGCGTGATCCTGGCCAGGTCCGTCGGGCCGAACAGCCGCCGGGCTGCCAGGCCCTTGGCGAAGTGGTAGATCGACGCGCCCCGCAGCAGCGTGTTGTCGACGTCGAAGAAGGCCGCGGCGGTCGGGTCTGGCAGCGTCGGCAGCAGGCAGGCGGTCTCGTCCCCCTGCTCGGCGTCCGTGCCGTCTGGGCCGGAGGCGTGCCTGCCCAGCCTGGTGAGTACGCCGGACCGGCCGGCGCCATGCCTGCCGTCAAGATCCGCCTCGCGGCTCATGTCTTCGAGCCTACCGGCGGTCTGGTAGCGAACCGGGCCTGGCGCGACGGCGTCATCAGACCGTCATGCGATCGCCATGGAACCGGCACCCTGACGTTGCTCGGCGGTCGGATGCCAGCGAGCCGGTGACGGCGGGCTGCTGCCGGCTCTCGCAAGCCCGTTGTGACCGGCTATCGCGTCCGGCCACAGCACAGCCCAGCGTCAGGCACCATAGATGCAATGCATTCTCTCGTAGCCGTCGTGGGCGTACTCGTGGCTGCGGTTGGCAGCGGCGTGCTGCTGACCCGGTGCTTCCGCACGCCCCGAGGCGATGTCATCGCCTGGTCGGTCGGCCTGCTGGGTCTGCTTGTCAGCCTCGGCGCACAGGCGATGGGTTATATCTCTGGCTTCGACTCGGCGATGTTCCGCGCCATGGAACTGGGCGGCCAGGTGATCGCGCCGATGGCGTTCCTCGTGGCGCTCACCGAGGTGTCGGCCCGCAGCGGGCTCGGCCGGTTCTGCGCGCGGCTGTACGTCGGCGCGCTTGGGCTCGTCGCACTGGTGGTCCTGGCCCTAGACCAGCTGACCACGGCCCGTTTCAGCAAGTCGTTTCCGCCGGCGGCGACTTTCTACCAGCAGCCCCCGAACTACCTGATCATGTACGCCATCGGCCCGGTGACTGCGCTCGTCGCGGTCATCGCCGTGATACTCGTGCTATCCCGGTCGAGCCAGCCTGGCTGGAACGACGCGGTCCAGGGCCAGTTCCTGGGCGGGCTCGCCGCCTTGTGCCTCGCCTACCCGGGGCTTGCCGAGCTCGCCAGTCACCACGTCAAGATGCACATTCCGCTCGGGTCCGTCTTCGCCATCCTGTGTGCGCTCGCGGCGGCCCTCGCCTGGTTTGCTGGCCTGCGCAGCGCCTCGCTCCCGCTGGAGGTCCTGCACGGCCAGGAAGATCCCGACGACCGCGCTAGGGCAGATCGCCGCAGAGAGCCGGCGATGGCCGAGCGTTATCGCGATGCTGCCTCCTACGAGCGGCCGGCCTACCGCCGCGGCGACCGGTACGACCAGCAGGACGGGTACGCGGGCGACAACGGGTACCGGGACCGAGACGGGAACGGCTACCGGGACCGAGACGGCGATGGCTACCGAGACCCAGACGCTGCCTACCTCGACTCGTTTGGCGACGGAGGTGTGTACCGCGGCGGCGGGCTTTACCGGCCGCAGCGGACCGATGAGGACGCGGTTGGGCGGCGTGCCGACGACCGGCCGGACGGCCGGAACGGCGACGAATACATGGACTTTGCCACCGGCGACTTCCTGCCGGCCGATGTCGCGTCCGCTCAGGCGCGGCTTGGCGACAGGCCAGGGTCCCGCAGGGGAGACCAGTGGCAGTCGCCGTCGGCGGACGAGGACCGCGCCGAGCGGCGACGAGCGGAGCTGTTCGGCCAGATCACGATCTACACGCTCGCGGAGGGTCAGGTCGAAGCCTTCGACCGACTGACCGACCGCGTCGTCGCGCAGGTTCGCACGCGAGAGCCTGACACCCTCGTCTTCATCGCGCACGCGGTTCCCTCGGCGCCCACGCAGCGCATCCTCTACCAGGTCTACCGGTCCCGGGCTGCCTACGAGCGGCATCTGGCGCAGCCCTACATCGAGCAGTTTGATCTTGAGCGACGGCCGTACGTGATAGCCACCAACGTGGTCGAGCTCGGCCTGCAGCAGGCAAAGGTCTCGCCGTTCCCGTCGGTCACAGACCTCTTCCCGGAGCCGGGTTACGACACGTCTGGTTTCGAGCGACCCGACTACCTGCGGGACTACGGCCGGAACTCGGCTCAGCCGGACGGCGGGTCGCGGGAATACCGGTGAGCCAGCCGCGGCATCGCGTCACGCTGCTGACGCGTCCTGGCTGTCACCTGTGCGCGGATGCCCGCGCGGTCGTCGCGCGCGTGACCGCCGATCTCGGAGTGGGCTGGGAAGAGCGGGACATTACGACGTCGAGCGACGACCTTGCCCGGTACGCCGACATGATCCCGGTCACGCTGATCGACGGCGTCCAGCACGACTTCTGGCGGGTGAGCGAGGAACGCCTGCGGGCAGCCCTGCTGGCCTGAGCATGGCTCCGGGCCTGGCTACCGACTTTGTGCAAACGTTCACAAGAGCGTACGGTGAGACATCGAGATGAGGCGCGACCTCTCCGGTGCGCGCGTTGCCATACCGAGTCCCCTAGGAGATCCGGCGCATGTCCCGCCGTCCGGCCACGGCCGGCCGCTCGGCCGCTACGCACCGTAGTGCAAGCCGCGGCGGTGCGGCCAACGGCGCTGCCGGGAGCAAGACCAGGGGCGGCGGGTCGGCGGCCCCAGGCAGCCTCGACGCCAGCTCCCCGACTGCCGGCCTCGGTCATGGCATCCCTGATGCAACGGTCGCCCGGCTGCCGGTCTACCTCCGCGCCCTCTACGCCCTGGCCGATCGCGGGGTGCCGACGGTGTCGAGCGAGGAACTGGCCGCTGCCGCCGGGGTGAATTCGGCCAAGCTTCGCAAGGACCTTTCTCATCTCGGCTCCTACGGCACGCGCGGCGTCGGTTACGACGTCGACTACCTCATCTACCAGGTCTCCCGCGAGCTGGGGCTCACGCAGGACTGGCCGGTGCTCATCGTCGGCGCCGGGAACCTCGGCCGGGCACTCGCGAACTACGGTGGCTTCGCGTCTCGCGGGTTCCGGATCGCGGCGCTCGTCGACACCGATCCCGGCGTCGTAGGGAGCGTGATCGCCCGGCACACCGTGCGCAGCGCCGCCGAGATCGAGGACGTCATCCGGCGCTTTGACGTGGCAATCGGCGTCATCGCCACCCCCGCGACGGTCGCCCAGAATGTTTGCGATCGCCTCGTCGCGGCTGGCGTGACGAGCATCCTGAACTTCGCGCCCGCGGTACTCAATGTGCCTTCTGGCGTCGAGGTGCGTAAGGTCGACCTGTCGATCGAATTGCAGATCCTCGCGTTTCACGCGCAACGGCGCGGAGCGGCCGGCGGGCCACCGGACCGCAACCGAGATGGCCACCTCGCCGGTCGGCGGATCGACGGCGTGTCAGAGGGAGACGCCGTGCGCACCGAGGGCCCAGGCATGAACGTGGCCGAACTGAGCGCGGCCGCGCGCCTTGATGCGGCTGCCGCACTGGCCCCGGCCGTTCCGCCGAACGGCGCTGTCGAGGCCGATTACCGTGCGGACGAGCGCGGCACCCGGGACGATTATGAGGCGGGAGCCCAGGCGGTAGGGACATGAGCGTTCTGGTCGTCGGACTGAGCCACAAGGGCGCGCCGCTCGCGACGCTCGAGCGAGTCGCGCTGACCGGTGACGCGCTGGACAAGCTGCTGCACGACGTCGCCAGGGCTGATGACGTGGCCGGAGCGCTGGTGCTGAGCACCTGCAACCGAGTCGAAATCTATGCCGAGATTGATCAGTTCCACGGCGCCGTCTCCGCTATCTGCGAACTACTGTCCCGTCACACGCACGTACCGACGGCCGAGCTCACCCCGTACCTGTACGTGCACTACCAGGACCGGGCGGTCCAGCACCTGCTGGCTGTCGCGTGCGGGCTGGACTCCATGGTGGTCGGTGAGAGCCAGATCCTCGGCCAGCTACGGCAGGCGTTCAAGCTGGCCAGGGAGCGTGGCACGCTCGGCCGCACGCTGTCCGATCTGGGCTCTGTGGCCCTGCGCGCGGGCAAGCGCGCGCAGTCGGAGACGAGCGTGGGTGCGGCAGGCGCCAGCCTGGTCAGCGTCGGCCTGCAGGTGGCAGCCCGACGTCTGGACGGGAACGGGGTCGCAGGTGGCCAGAGCACCGGGCCGGACACGCCGCCCCGTGCGCTCGCCGGCAAGCGAGTTCTCGTCATCGGCGCCGGAGCGATGAGCGGCCTGGCAGTCGCGAGCGTGGCCCGAGCCGGTGCATCGCCTGTGGTGGTGGTGAGCCGGACCAGGCAGCGAGCGCAGCGGCTGGCTGCCACGGTCGGCGGGCGGGCGGCTGACATGACCGACCTGGTCGGCGAAATCGCGGCGGCGGACCTGGTCGTCACGTGCACCGGCGCGTCTGGTCACGTCATCAGCACCGAGATGATCAATCAGGCGTCGCGCGTCCGCACGGACCGCTGGGCTGACTCGGGCACGCCGTCGCCCGCAGCCGGATTGGTGCTCTTGGACCTGGCCATGCCGAGAGACGTCGAGCCGGGGGTCGGAGACCTTCCCGCAGTAGCGCTTACTGATTTGCAAACCCTCGCAGCCGACGGTCACCCTGCTTTCGATCCTGGCGAACGCGGGATCGACCAAGTCCGCAGGATCATCGCCGAAGAGCTGGCCGCGCACGTGTCGGCCACCCGCGCGGCGACGGTCACCCCCACGGTCGTGGCGATCAGGGCCAAGGCCGCCACGGTGGTCGACGCTGAGCTCGCGAGGCTCGCTGGCCGACTCGGCGAGCTCGATGCCGCGGCCATGGACGAGGTGGCGAAGGCCATGCGCCGGGTCACCGACAAACTGCTGCACGAACCGACCGTGCGAGTGAAGGAACTGGCCGGCGCGGGTGCGAACAGTTATGAGGACGCCCTGCGCGTCTTGTTCGACCTCGACCCCGCGGCGGTGCAGGCTGTAGCCCAGGCCGACGCCCAGCTCGTCTGGCCGCAGGTCACGACCGATCAGGTGGACCGGGAGGAACGATGAGCGGCGCTGTGCTGCGCCTAGGCTCTCGCCGCAGTCCGATGGCGATGGCGCAGTCCCACATGGTCGGCCGGGTCATCACGGCACAGACCGGACGCGAGATCGAATACGTCGGCATCGAGTCGGCCGGCGACCGGAGCCGCGACCTGCTGACCCAGATCGGCGGGACTGGCGTATTCGTCAGCTCGCTGCGAACCAGCCTGCTGGCCGGTGAAATCGACGTCGCGGTGCACTCCCTGAAGGACCTGCCCACCGGCCCGGCGGTCGGCATCGCGCTGGCTGCGGTGCCGGTCAGGGACGACCCGCGGGACGCGCTGGTGACCCGGGACGGCGCGAAGCTGGCTGACCTGCCGCCGCAAGCCACCATCGGCACCGGATCGCCGCGCCGCGCCGCGCAGCTGCTGTTGCTGCGTCCGGACGTCCGGCCCGTGCCGGTGCGCGGCAACGCGGGTACCCGGCTCGCCAAGGTCGAGACCGGCGAGCTCCACGCTGTGGTGCTCGGCTACGCCGGGCTCGCCCGGATCGGCCGACTGGACTCGGTGACTCAGGTCTTCGAGCCCGACGAGATGCTGCCGGCGGCCGGCCAGGGTGCGCTGGCGGTTGAGTGCGATGAGGCCAGGGAAGGTCTCGTTGCGCTGCTCGGCTGCGTAGACGACCCGGCTAGCCGAGCCGCGACGACGGCAGAGCGCAGCCTGCTTGGCGGACTGCTGGCCGGCTGCGCGGCACCGGTCGGGGCTTATGCGGTCGGGACAACTGAGCTCGCGCTGCACGGCGTCGTCGTGGCGGCGGACGGGGGAAGGGCGCTTCGCGGCAGTGCGAGCGGCCCCCTGGCGGAGGCCGAGCTGATCGGTCGCCAGGTGGCTGCGGATCTGCTTCGCCGGGGCGCGGGAAGTGTGATGGCTGTGTCCGGCGGACACCTCAGTAGCGGGGACGATGACAAGTGAACCCCACACCGACGACCAGGAAGGTCGGTAGGCAGGCGAGGCCAGCGAGCGAGAAGACTGGCGGCCGCACCGCGGATGCGCGGGTGGCTGGCTGGGTCGCGTTCGTTGGCGCGGGCCTCGGCGATCCGGATCTGCTGACCGTGCGGGCCGCGGCTCTCATCGGGCGAGCGGACCTCGTGGTCGCCTCGCAGTGGCTCGGCGAGCGGTTCGGGCATCTGCTCAAGGAGGACGCCACACTGGCCGACTCGGACGCCCAGCTGCAGGATCCCAAGCTGCTCATCAAGGCCGCCAAGGCCGGCCAGCTCGCGGTCCGGCTGTTGCACGGTGACCCGTTCCTGTTCGGCAACGCGGCGGCCGAAGCGGCGGCGTGCGCCAAGGCCAGGGTGCCGTTCGAGGTCGTGCCTGGCGTGCCGGCAGCCACGGCCGTACCGACGTACGCGGGCATCCCGCTGACCACGGATGCCAGCGGCGAGGTGCGCATCATTCACGCGAGTGAGGCCAGCCGGGTGTCAGCGACCGACGGCACGCTGGTTATTCTCGGCGCCGAGAACGGGCCGGTCGATCTGGGCAAAATGCTGCTCGCCGGGGGCTGGGCGGACGATACGCCATTCGCCATCACCTGGAACGGCACCACGACCGACCAGCACACCGTGGTCGGCGCGCTCGGCTCGATCGCCGCAGACCTGAAAGCTGCCGGCGTCAGCCTGCTCACCGCGCACGGTCCCGCCGTGGCGGTGGTGGGCGAGGGCGTGACGGCGCAGGCGGCGCTGTCCTGGTTTGAGACCAAGCCGCTGTTCGGCTGGCGAGTCCTGGTCCCGCGTACCAAGGAGCAGGCCGACGAGGTGTGCGACCTGCTGCGGGCCCGCGGCGCAGTGCCCGAGCAGGTGCCGACGATCGCGGTCGAGCCACCCAGGACGCCACAGCAGATGGAGCGGGCGGTCAAGGGGCTGGTCACCGGCCGGTACCAGTGGATCGGTTTCACCTCGGTCAACGCGGTCCGCGCGGTCCGCGAGAAATTCGAGGAGTACGGCCTGGACGCCAGGGCGTTCGCGGGCGTCAAGGTGGCCGCCGTGGGCGAGCAGACCGCCGCGGCGCTGCGCGCCTTCGGCATCATGCCTGACCTTGTGCCCGAGGGCGAGCAGTCAGCGGAAGGGCTGGCGGACTCCTGGCCCGCCTACGACGACGTGCTCGACCCCATCAACAGGGTGCTGCTGCCGCGCGCCGACATCGCGACCGAGGGGCTGCTGACCAGGCTCACCGAGCTCGGCTGGGAGGCGGAGGACGTGACCGCCTACCGGACGGTGCGCGCCGCCCCGCCGCCCGCCCCGGTTCGCGAGGCGATCAAGGGTGGCGGGTTCGACGCGGTGCTCTTTACCTCGTCCTCCACGGTGCGCAATCTCATCGGTATCGCGGGCAAGCCGCACGCGGTGACGGTCATCGCGGTCATCGGCCCGCAGACGGCTAAGACCGCGGCCGAGTTCGGTCTGCGGGTGGACGTGGTGGCCGCCCAGCCGTCGGTGAGCGCGCTGGTCGAGGCCCTGGCGGCGCACGGCGCGGCGCTTCGGGATGGCGCGATCGAGGCCGGCGAGCCGGTCCGCAAGCCGAGCGAGCGCCGCCGTGGCGCGCGCCGCCGGATCCGGTAAGGCCGTGCTGGCTCGTCACGGGCCTGCCGCCACGGCCGCGAACCTCGGGAGTCCCGGTGACTGGTCGCTACCCCGTTACTAGACCACGCAGGCTCCGTCGCACTCGGCCGCTCCGCGCGCTGGTCGCCCAGGCCAGCGTGCGCCCCTCGGGCCTGGTGCTGCCGCTGTTCGTCAAGGAGGGCATCAGCGAGCCGCAACCGGTGTCGTCGATGCCCGGCGTCGTCCAGCACACCAGGGACAGCCTCCGCAAGGCCGCTCACGAGGCGGTGGAGGCAGGCGTCGGCGGGCTCATTCTGTTCGGCATTCCGGCGATCAAGGACGGACGTGGGTCCGCGGCCGATGACCCCGGCGGGATCGTGCAGATCGCCCTCCGGGATCTCGCGGCTGAGCTGGGTCAGGACACTGTGCTCATGGCTGATCTGTGCCTGGACGAGTACACCGACCACGGTCACTGCGGGCTGCTGACGCCGGCCGGCGAGGTAGACAACGACGCGACCCTTGAGCGGTACGCGTCGATCGCCGTGGCGCAGGCCGAGGCGGGCGTGCACGTGGTGGCGCCGAGCGGAATGATGGATGGTCAGGTCGGTGCCATTAGGGCCGCGCTGGACGCTGCCGGTCATCCGGACGTGGCAATCTGTGCGTACTCGGCCAAGTACGCGTCGGCATGCTACGGGCCGTTCCGCGAGGCAGCGGAGTGTGCGCCGCAGTTCGGTGACCGGGCCTCGTACCAGCAGGATCCGGCGGCCACCAGGGACGGGCTGCGCGAGGCACTGCTGGACGTGGACGAGGGCGCGGACATCGTCATGGTCAAACCGGCACTGCCCTACCTGGACGTGATCGCTCAGGTGTCCGCGGCGGTTCCGGTGCCGGTGGCCGCTTACCAGGTCAGCGGCGAGTACGCGATGGTCGAGGCCGCAGCCGCAAACGGCTGGCTGGACCGCGACAGGATGATCATGGAGACCCTCACCGGGATCAGCCGCGCCGGGGCCGACATCATCCTGACCTACTGGGCGGCCGAGGTCGCTCGCCGGCTGGCCTAGCGCCGCAGGGTAGCGTGCGCCAAGCGCCGCGTGCTTGCCTACCTATCTGCAGCATTGCGATACCGCGCCGCACGATGGCGACGACGGCTGACGTGTGCGTAATCCGCAATACGACGGCCGGGCATCGGACGCTTGCGCTAACGTCGGCTGCAGCGCACGTTCGAGCAAACGGGGATCATTGGTGCGAACTGGAGCTTCTCTGATTCACATCGTGAGGACGCCTGCATAGTGTCTGCGCAACCCGATGCGCCATCGTCGACGGACAAAGTGATGCCTTTCAGCTACGTCCAGTGGTCGCGAGTTGGCGATTTGCGCACTCTCTGGAACTCAGCAGCAACTCTCTTAGTGTCGCGCAGTAAATATGTGGTTAAAACCGGACAGGCCGAGTTGGCGACGAGTAATATCCCACGCATTCGCTAACAGCGGGGAAGTGAAGGGCAGCGGTCGATGCGGTGCGCACAGTGCGGCGCGGAGACGCCGGATGAGGAGTGGAACTGCTCCACTTGCCGGATGAACGTGTACTGGGCTAGCCAGCACTTCCACGAACTCGCTGAGATGCGGGATCATCTCGGACTACCGGAAGCTCCGGACACACCGGCGTTTTTGCGCCGCGCTCACGCGGCCGCGATGACCGAGCGCGCCGATCGCGGTGGGCGCGAGGAGCACAAGGTTCGTCAGATCGCGAGGCGGGCGATGGCGCAGCAGCGTCATGCTTCGGAATCCGATCCCGCCCGCTCGCTCGCCGGCCCGGCGGACTCCGCATGAGTGCACGCTCCGGCGCGTCCAGAGGAAGTACCTGGGACTGCAGCGTTGGCGTGATGGCCTATAACGAGGAGGCCAATATCGCCGACGCGCTGGCAAGCATTCTTGACCAGCAATTCACAGGCCAACGTCGGATCGCGGAGCTGATCGTCGTGGCGAGCGGCTGCGAAGACAAGACGGCTGCCATCGTGGCTGATATCGCGGGCCGCGACTCACGTGTCCGCCTGCTGGAGCAGGAGCAGCGGCAGGGCAAGGCATCTGCGATCAACCTGTTCATCGACGCGGCACAGTCTCCGCTGCTGGTCCTGGTCAGTGCGGATCTGGTGGTCAAGGAAGGCGCGCTGGACGCACTGCTGAGCCACTTCGATGACCCAGAGGTCGGAATGGTCGGCGGACACCCTACGCCCGTCAACGGCGAGACGACATTCCTGGGCCATGCGGTGCACCTGCAGTGGCGGTTGCATGACCGGATCTCGGTAAAGTCTCCCAAACTCGGTGAGATCATCGCGCTTCGCAGCGTGGTGCCGAGCATCCCCCTCGACACTGCCGTTGACGAGCTGTCCCTCCAGGCGATCGTCAGCCAGCTTGGCTATCGCCTCGTCTACGAACCACGCGCCGTGGTTTACAACCGCGGACCGGCCACCGTCGGCGATTTTCTGCGTCAGCGGCGCCGGATCTACGCTGGCCACCTCCGCATCCGCAAGCAGCAAGGCTATTCCGCTCCCACCATGAGCCCCTGGGTCATCGCGAGGGCGCTACGGGGGTCTGGCTCGTTTGCCACCCTCCGGGCGGCGCTGTGGACTACGGGAACGGTCCTGCTGGAGGCCGTCGCCAGAGCGCTGGGCAGCTACGACGTCGTGCGCGGTCGGCAGGCGCACATGTGGAAGATCTCCGCCTCGACAAAAAAGCATGTATCCGCGGACGCGACCGCCGAGCACCCGCACAATGTCGCCGTCTTCCATATCGTCGACTTTCACCGGCAGCGGCTCGAGGTTGGCGCCCACGCTAGCCGCCAGCTAACTCGGCGGATAGCCGACCACGTGCGACAGGATTTCGGACCTGCGGCCGTCGTCTCGGTGATCCAGCAGAGCGGGACGGTGATCGCGACTCTGCCAGGCAATCGCGCGGACGCAGATCTCGCGGCCAGCGAAGTCGTCCGGCGATTCGAGTCCACGCCAGAGGGGCTCACCGACAGTCAGGCGGCTGTGCCGCCCACGCTGGCGTACGCGATCGTGGCCTTCCCGTCAACTGGGCAGCCGCCCGCGGACGTGATGCCTGTGCCCAGGCACCAGTCCGACCCAGCGACAACCGCCGCCAGTTAGGGGAGTTCGTAGTCATGAGCCTGCTCAAGGTGCTGCCCGACATCCCGGTTCTCAAGGCGTCGTACGCCACGGGCCGGGTCCTCGGGCTGCCCGTCAACATCACCGTCAGCGTGAGCTATCGATGCAACTCCCGCTGCAAGACGTGCAACGTGTGGCTGCTTCCGAACGACGACCTGGCGGTCGGGGAGTGGGACAAGGTTTTCCACTCGCTTGGCCACGCGCCCTACTGGTTCACCTTCAGCGGCGGAGAGCCGACGCTGCGTCCCGACCTGCCAGACATGGTCGCGAGCGCGTATCGCCACTGCCAGCCAGGCATTATCAACATTCCCACCAACGGGATCCAGGACAAGCGCATCCCCGGTGCTGTCGAGAAGGTGCTGCTCGCGGCGCCCAAGTCAGAGGTCATCATCAATCTCTCGCTCGACGGCATCGGGCCGGATCATGACGAAATCCGTGGTGTAAGAGAAAACTGGCGCCACGCGATGGCCACGTACGCGGGGCTCAAGGAGCTGAAGAGCCGGTACTCGCACCTCACGCTCGGTGTCCACACCGTGATCTCTAACTTCAACGTGGAGAAGTTTCCCGCGCTGTGCGAGTACGTGCAGCGAGAACTCAAGCCGGATTCCTTCATCACCGAGATCGCTGAGGAGCGGGTCGAGCTCGACACTGTCGGGCTCGGGATCACGCCGACCGCGGCGAGGTACGAGGTTGCCATCGACGCGCTGCTCGAGAGCCTGCGCGACCAGCACCTGACTGGCGTCGCCGAGGTCACCCAGGCGTTCCGGCGCCAGTACTACTCGCTGGTCAAGCGGACGCTGCGGGAGCATCGCCAGGTAATTCCGTGCATGGCGGGAGTCGCCTCGGCGCAGATTGCGCCGAACGGAGACGTCTGGACCTGCTGCATTCGCGCTCAGTCCATGGGAAACCTGCGCGAGCACGGCTATGACTTCGGCTCGGTCTGGCGGAGCGGCCAGGCCGACCAGCTCCGGCGGAGCATCAAGGCGGGTGAGTGCTTCTGCCCGCTGGCCAACGCCGCCTACACCAACATGCTCATGCACGTGCCGACCGTCGCCAAGGTCGCGACCGAAGTGGCGCGCTCGCGAGTGCCGGTCGGAAGTAAGCGCCCTGGTCGGCAGGAGCAGAGCGCCTGAATCGGCGCGCCAGACCGAATCGGGAAAGGCCCGTAGTTCGACAGCCCGAGGATGGTCGTGACGAAGCTGGCCAAGCCTCGGCGAGACGCCGGCAGCCAACTCGTCGAATGTTGATGTGGCGCTCAGTGCAGCGGGGCACGGCGCCGGGTCCGAGTCCGATTCTGCAGACTTCCTGAGTCAGGCGGATAGCGCGGATTACAATAGCGAGAGTTGCGTACAATGCGCCCCTTTTGTCCTAGTCAGCGCCGACTAGTTACTTCTGGTATGCGTCATATGGTCAGGCCGCTAGCGCCTTTAACACGGGAGCCGCACCTGCATGGGAGTGCCGAGCGCGGGACTCCGGCAAAACGTGAAGGCTGATCCCAGGGTGACCGGCCGCACGACGCCGGACTCGCAGACTGCGTCGGCGTGGGCATCGCCGCTGCGGCCCTATGCCCTCGACGAGACCCAGCCGCTGCCGAGAGCACGGCCAGGGCCAAGTATCGGATCTGCCAAGCGTCAGATTGCGCGCTCCGCGCAGCGCATGCAGCCACGCAAATTCTACGTATTCTGCGCCATTGGCGGCTTCGTGTTCGTGGTCGGCACCGCCGTCCAGTGGTTGCTCATCCATTTCGGCATCGGCGCGACTGTCAGCTATGTGCTGAAGGGCGGGGTCAGCATTGAGCTGAGCTTTGCCCTGAATCGACTGCTGACCTGGCGCGAGCGGCACATCGATCTCGTCGGCGCGCTGGTCAAGTGGAACGCGCAGAAGGCCCTGATAGCGGCGCCCGACGTTGGTGTCTACGCGCTGTTTGTGGGGCTGGGCCTGAACTGGCTGATGGCCAACATCATCGTGACGGGGCTGTTCTCCGTCATCAATTATGTCGGCGGCCACCTGTGGAGCTTTCGTGGAATCCACATGCCGAAGCATCGCCGCACAGGTCGGCAGCGGGTGGCGTCATCACCCTCGCACAACGAGGCGGCGCAGGATCTGGGCTGACAGACGCACACGCGGCGCCACGAGCTGATTCGCCCATATTCGTCCAACAAATTCGGTTATGCTCGACGAGTTGCGCCGCAGCGCAATTCGCAATCCGCACGCGAGGCCGGGTGAACCTCATGTCACTAACCGATGCGAGTCGGCATCCCGCCCACGACGCGAGGCCCGCCGAAGCGGAGGCCCGGCTGCCGCTGGAAGAATCTGTGGTCCTCGTCACTGGAGCCAGCACGGGGATAGGTGCCGCTATCGCACATGAGGTAGTGCGACAGGGCGCCCGCGTCGCCCTAGTCGCCCGTGGCGCTGAGGCTTTGCAAGAACAGGCAGCGAGCATCAACGCTGAAGGTGGACGGGCCACAGCGATACCTGCCGACATCTCGAGTGACCGAGATGTTGAGCGAATCATCGACGCGACGCTGGACGCGTTCCACAAGATCGATGTTCTCGTGAACAACGCCGCAATTGGCTGGCATAACCTGCTTGCTCACAGCTCTCCATCAGAGGTCAGTCGACTCATCGATATCAACCTCAAGGGAACCATGCTGATGACTCGCGCGGCTTTGCCGGAAATGCTGCGTCAGCGCCGTGGCGCAATTATCAACATGGGCTCGGTGAGCGGTCGAGTAGCCGTAGATCCCCTCTACTCGGCGAGTAAATACGGGATACGGGGTTTTTCGCTTTCGCTGCGACGCCAGCTCCTGGACAGCGGCATCTCGGTGTCGCTGGTCTCCCCTGGGAAGATACGCACCAATCAGAATCTGGGCTCCAACCAACCGATGGACGAGCCGGAAGTGGTGGCGCGCACTGTAGCCAGGCTGATTAAACATCCGCGCCGGGAAGTGGTTGTCCCCCGCAAGTACTACGCGATGGTGTTTCTTGAGCAAGAATTGCCAAGTCTTGCCGATCGCGCACAGCGCTGGCGTCACCGCAAATATCTGGTAGCCCCGTGCATGTGCGCATCCTGCGGCGCGGTCGCGCCCGCTGCCACGAGCGGTGCAGCCGACAGCGATGCGCAGTCAGGATGAAGCCCCGCTGAGTGTGGCGAAGCAACTCTGAATTACCTGGGCTGCCGGCCTGCCCAGGAAGGTGAGGCGATCGGACTCGAACGGTATCGGGTTCGCGGGGTCAGCGTCGAAGTTGACCTCCCACCAGTAGATGCCGCCCTGCACATTCTCGGCCGCCACCGCGTTGCAGACAGCCTGGTACCAGTTGGCCTGCACTTGTGCGTCGATCGGCGAGTTGACAGTGCCGATCCAGGCTCCTGGGCTCTGGTAGGCGCCCGGCACGGCGACGATGCCAACCTCCGCGAGGACCAGCTCGTGGATGACCACCGCTCGGTGCGCCCCGATCCACGATTCCCAGGCCTGCGTGAGTTGGCTCACCGACGCGCTGTCGGGCAGATCGAAGCGCGGGTAAGCGTCGACATTGTGGCCGGGCAACGGCAGGTCCTGGTCGCCGTCTGCGTACTCCGTGAAGTTCTCGTCGTAGGCAAGCTCGCCGGTGTACACGGAATGGATTGCCGAGATCAGGCTGGACCACTCCGGGGCCTGCTCCAGCGACTGCAGTTCCGCGCCAACGACAAAAGTAGCGGCGTGGCCTTCCTGCGCAGCCTGCGCGTAGGGCAACAGCAACTGCTGATAGCTCTGGAACCAGGCGCTGACGCTCTGCGGTGCGATCGAGCCGCGCCAGGCGAGCGCGTTCTGGGCTACCAGCACGTCCTCGTTGAGGATGGGCCTGATCGTCACCCGCATGTCGCTCTGCGCCGCCACAGCCAGGAAATCTTCGATCTCCCGCGGGGTTGGCGTCGTCTGCGGATCCGCGTAGACCGTGTCTGATGTAATGCCGTAGGTGTAGAAGGGGAAGGTAATCGCGATCGAGTTGGCGTTCAGGCTGATCGCATAGTTGATGAGCCGGCGTGCCTTCGCCTCCACCACGGCGTCGGACGCATCGTTAGGGTTTTCCGTCCAGTAAACCTGGATGCCGAGCTGGCGCATGCCCGGCTTCCAGGGATGGGCGACGACTGGCACCGGAGTCGGGCTGGGCGACGCCTTCGCGTCGGCGGTCGCCGAATGCTTCGCCTTGGGCCACCAAGCCGGCCTGCTCGAGAGCGAGCAGGCCGAGATAAAGGCGAGCAGCGTAACAGCGAGAGCGATGCTCGCCGCGATCCGGCGGCGCGCCGTCACGACGGTTTCGCAATCACGATGAACTTATTCTCCGCACGCCGGGCAAACTTGAGGAACCCGCGCAGACCGCCGATGCCCTCCAGCATGCCGAAGAACGGGATCAGCAGGACGACGGCTATCGGCTCCCAGAACTTACGGCGGCCGCGACCGTGGGCGGAGACACCGGCGTTGAGCCGCAGGCCCTCCCAGTACATCCAGATGGTGTACGAGGTGTTCAGCACCCAGAGCGGAACTATGAAAAGCGAGATCGGCGCGGTGTTGGGAGTGGCGATGAGAACGCCGATCAGCAAGACGACGCCGACATTCTGAAGGGGTCCGAAAACCCAGGACACCATCGAGTAGGCGAGGAATGCGCGGTCTCGAAGACGTATTGAGCGGTTGAATACGAGGCCCGCGAGGCCCCAGCACCACCGTTCCCGCTGCCTGATGAAGTCGCGGATCGTGGCGGGAGACGCGCCATAGCATCGGCCGCCGAACCACGCGCTCCGGCCCTTGAATAGCTCGCTGAAGATGAGCGCGAATTCGGCGTCCTCGGTGATGCTGCGCGGGCCGAAGTCCCACCCGATTTCCGCTTCCACCGACGCACGGACGAGCAGAAGTTCACCGTGCAGTCCAGCACGCGGCGTGCCGCCTCCGGTCAGTGCCGAGAACCGGGCCGCGTCGTCTGCTGGTCGAACGGAATCGGCCAGCCAGGTAAGCCTGTTGGGCGCGTATTCGCGGGGGTAGGTGAGGATGCCCTGAGCCAGATGCTTCGCATCGCGGCCGGCCTCGAACTGTTCCTCGATGAAGCGGGCCATGGCCACAGCGGTATCGGGGCCGACGCCGGTGTCATCGTCCATGTGCAGCACCCAGACGTCGTCGTAGTCCTCGCGCTCGTATATCCGCAGTTCGTGGGCAAAGTGGTTGGCGCGAGCCTTGAACTTGGTGCCGTGGCGGGTTCGGTAGTGCCGCGGCACCACGACGAGGCGGATGAGGGGGCTCCGATCGGCGAGTCGGCGAATCCTGCCAGCGGCTTCGCAGCCTTCGTCGATAACGAGGTCGATTCGCAGCCGCGGAAAGCACCTGGGCAGGTAGGCGATGAACGAGAGAACGGATCTCTCCAGCGCGGGATACGTGTCGTGGCGACCGATACTCGGCACGACGACGATCAAGAAATCCTCGCAGCTAACCGGGCCAGCGTTCCGCCAGCGGGCGTTCGATATCCGGAGCGCTTTCCGGGTTCGGTGGATGCCGCGGATGCCGACGAGCGTGACGAGTATCGGCCACGTCCACATGATCGTCAGCGCCAGGCCCAGCGGGCCAGCGTACGGCTCGGTGAACCAGCCGACGATCACGAGGATCACGAGGAAGGAGACGACCAGCGGCCAGTATCGGGGCTTCCAGCGGGACAGCCGCGAGTGGAGCTTCTTGGCCTTGCGCGGGCCGAACGAGCTCAGGGCGGCTCGGAACTGCCCAGTGTCGTCGAGCGAGTCAGCTGCATCCCACGATGCCTGGTTGTTTCCGGGCGACCAGGGGCTGGCTGGCGGTGGCCACGACGGGTGCTCCCGTGTCCATCCGGACGCGGTGGATGGCGCGTAGCCCTGTGCAGGTCTGCCGCTCACCGGCGCGCCGTTGGATGGCGCGTAGCCCTGCGCGGATCTGCCGTTCACCGCCGCACCGTGGCCGTTTCGGTCGGCCGGCGGGGCACCAGACAGCGCTCTGAGGCCCGCGAACTGAGAATCACGCTCCGCTGGCACAGTCCGCGAATCCCCTTTGCCCGCGCCCAAGGATCAGGCCAGTATGCTTCCACAAACACTCGGTGCTCACCGCGAGTCCGTGGCGAAACGGCGGGTCGCCAACCCCCGCAGTGACTCGTGGGCTGGACGTAACTCTAGGTGAAGCCACAAGGTTCCGGGCGTATATCTGCAAGCTTTGGCGATAGCTTGTCCTAGCTTCGGTGGTTTGCGCGGTCGGTGCCGCTCGCCCGAGCGATTTCCTCACTCGATCACCACCCGCGGCGTCATCTCGAGCCTGCCCGCGGACCGCCGCGAGCCTGAGCGCGGACTCGAGTCCCCGGCGGGTACCGCACTTCGTCCTGATTACGCCACCCAGGCAGCCTGTCAGCCATGGCTGGTGACGGCAGGGCAGCACCGCGGGCCGAGATCCCGACCTCGACCTGCTGTCGCGTGCCCCAGCTCGTTTTGGCGCAGGTCAGCGCG
Organism: Streptosporangiaceae bacterium; assembly: GCA_030041275.1. GTDB lineage: Bacteria > Actinomycetota > Actinomycetes > Streptosporangiales > Streptosporangiaceae > JAJYUU01. The sequence continues at coordinate 41,100 of JASHOE010000011.1, read as the reverse complement.
CCCCATAGTCGTAGCGGCCGGAGGACCAGCAGCGACCAGACCAGGTTGAGCGGGGCGAGCAGATAGGTATCCAGCTGCGATATCGACGAGTGGTCACTTCGCGAAATGAGAAGGCTCCTCATCGTGACTAGGTAGCTGGAGAGCAGCACGATCATGATGGGCGTGATACTGAAGTGGCCCTCCAGCGGGCGCCAGATGAACACCCAGATATAGGCGATCGAGGAAATCACGAATTGCCACCAGCTCAGTAGGCTCATCCACCAGCCGTAGGACCACATCGGCAGGTAGCGCAGCCGCCAGAAGTTCCGGATGGTCGAACCGCGCATCCAGCGAAGCCACTGCCGCAGCGCGTGGCTTACCTGCTCCGGATACATCGGCAGCTGAAACGCAGTGAGCTGCTGGACGGCCCGGCCGCGCTGCAGCGCGAACAGGGTGAGCAGCGAGTCGTCGCTGAAGCGGACCTGACGGCCGAGAAAAGTCTCGCTGACGTAGGCACCGAGGTTGTCGCGGATCACCGGCCCGCGATACAGCGCGAAGGTACCCCGGTTGACGAGCACGTCGCCTGCCATCGACAGCACACAGCACTGGGTCAGCTGCCACGCGAGCTGTCGTAGGCAACCGATGCGGGTCAGCAGATTGGCATGCGCGTTGTAGGCGACCTCAATGCCCGCGACCGACTGCACCTTGCGGTTCACGAACGGCTTGAGACCCTCCTCGATCGCGCGCAACTCCAGCGTCGTATCGGAGTCGACCGTCACCAGGATGTCGGAGCGGTCGCGGTGGAAGGTCACCGCCTGTGCGTGCCGTTTGCCGCGGTTGGGGGTACGCACCCAGGAGAAATCCACCCTGGTGGGAGCGGCCGCCAGCCAGTAATCACGAACCACGGCGTAGTCGCTCGTCGTCGAACCGTCATCGACTACCTGCACCCGGTCGGGCAGCCGGGTCTGATGGAACAGCGCGTAAAGAGTCCGATCCAATGTTGCTGGGTCCTCGTTGTAGACCGGGACATTGACGCAGACCCGCAGCCGGTCGAGCAGTTCCTGCTGCCGGGGCGTAACCCTGAACGGCTTATCCAGCCAGGCAAGCGTGATCTGGTGGCCCGCGCTGAGAAACAGGGCCGTCCACAGGAGCGCAGCGGAGTCGTGGCCGTGCAGGGCGCGAGAAATCTGCAGGGCCCGGTACCCGGCCCAGACGAACACGACCGCGCACGTGGCCCAGATGATCGCCAGCCGGTGCCGACTGTCGCGAAGACGCACCCGCGGGATGTCGTAGCGGTGGGGCATCAGCGACCACCACCACGGCGCCGGAAGCCGAGCTTGATCCCGAGCGCCAGGAACCAGATCAGCAGGAAGCTGCCGACCGTCAGCAGCACGTCGACGCCGGGGGTCACGGTGAGCTCCGCGCGCGCCCGACCCGAGTCCAGATCATGGCGGGTGCGCCGCCGCCCAGGAAGGGTGAAGGCAGGAGCTTGCTGAGCCGGTAGCCGCCGAGTTTCTCGATGTCGGCGATCGTCTCGTGTTCGCCAACGCCGTTGGGTTCGACGATGATTGCGGCGAACACGCGGTCGTATACCGCGTCCATAATCGCCCCCGGGCCGGTGGCAATACCATGACCGCATGTCGGAAGCCAATTCGGGGGCTGCGCCGGCTTGGAGGACTTCGGCGTGCAAGCCGGCCGACGGTAGTTGTAGTGGTAGGTGTAGTGGAAGGTCTCCTTCCACTGCATCGAGTTCACGGCCGGGCCTACGTAGTAAGCCGGGAGGTATACCTGGCCGACGAGCAGGTACTCGGGCTGGCAAGCTGTCGCGTCAAGCTTGCAACCGCGGGCAGGCTGCACTGCTTTCTTCAGGTCCGTGACGAATGCACTGTTCATCGTCGGCCAGTTGTCCAGCCGCTGCGCCTGCAACGATCCGTACGCCAGTAGCCCTGTCACCACGACGAGGCCGCACGCGACTTGCAAGACGCGGAACTTCAGCAGCCTTGCCAGCGCGTAGCCGCCGAGCACGCACCCGAACCAGGCTCCAAACGCGACGTGCTTGTCCAGCGAAACCGAGGTCCCGATTCGGGCTTGCGCGACTACCGGAGCGACGGCTGCGAGGATGAAGACGCACCCCGCGAGAAAGTACAGCCCTCGCCGTTTTGCCGGCGCGCCACGGCCGGGCACCACAACCAGGAGCGTGCCGACGACAGCGGCCGCGATGGGCAGGCCGCCGTAGACGAGCCCAACGTGCAGCACCGCAGCTGGCGACTGTCCCATCCCGAGGTTCGCCGTCGCCGAGCGCGTGACGGTGGAGCCAAAGATGGCCCCTACATACTTGGCCTTGCCTATCGCGAGTAGCGCGCCGACGAGGCACGCGAGCACGACGCCAAAACGGACGCCCTGGGCCAGCGCGTATCGCCAGGGCCGTCCGTTTATCAGCGAGACGACGACGACCAGCGCGACGATGAACGGATCCCACAGGGCGGCGGCGTACTTCGCGGCGTCAGCGAGAACGAGGAGCGTCGGCCCCCCGACGCCGCAGTAGATGACCGACGGCATGTCGAGCCTGCCGCCCCAGCGGACCACTACGTAGGCGGTCCCGGCTAGGCAGCACAACGCCATGGAGTCATAGGTAGCGAGGACGGACACGAACTGAGTTGCGCCGAGCGACCCGAAGAGCGCCGCGCCGAGCAAGCCCGCGGCACGCCCGAACAGCCGGGATCCTGTCGCGTACAGCAACACGGTTGCACCGAGCATGAACGCGAGGCTGAGCAGGCGACTTCCCGTCAGGCCGCCGATGCTGGTGGCCATAGCGTCGAGTGGCGGGTACACCACCGGGGCACCGGACATCCAGGACTGGAAGTCAGAGACAGGGATGCCATGCAGCCAGTGCGCGAGCTCCTGGCTGCCGGCGTAGCTGTAAGTCGCCTCGTCGATGTAGGCGCCGGTGTACCAGATCAAGCGAAGCGCGGCCAAAGATTGCATGGCAAGCACCGGGAGCAGCAGCAACCAGGCTTTCGACCTGCCCTGGGCCGCGGACAGCGAACTCGCCCGCGGACGCGCCGGGGCCGCCAGAATCCCAGTCCCCGGCCGCCGTTCGCGGTCGCCTGGGTATCTGCCGGACGGCGGGCCGAATCGGGGCGGGGGCTGACCGGGGGGACCACGGTGGATGATGCGCCGATAGAGGGTGACCGGCCTGGCTAGACCGGGGACTCGCCACGGGATCCGCTCTACCTCGACGGCACTGCGGCGCGGGACCGGCGGGGCTGAGCTTCGCGGCCACGACCTCTGCCGTGATCCGCCGCCTTCGAGCCGGCCACCGGGCTGATACTGGGCTGCCGAATGGCCATTGCCGTGCCTTGGCGCGGTTGGACGCCATGCGCCATCGGGGTCATCGTGACCTGGGCCAACGAGTTCGCTAAGGCCGCCAGCCTGGGCGTGGTGCCACCCGATGCCTTCGCCGGGCCCGCGTGACGCCAACGCCACCCCTAACCGATCCGCCGTACGTCGGTCAGGGTCATGGTGGTTTGAGCAACGGGCAGGTCGCGAAGCACCCCGACGCGCACGAGCACCCCGCACTCTTCCGTCGTCACTGCGCGTCTCCCACCGAATCTGGCTGGAATGCTCAGCGCGCGCAGGCGCTAAGCATCGTTGTCAGCGGGGGACTCGGATCCACCCTGACCGCCGCAGCAAAGTTTAGGGGATCCTTTTAGCCCGATAAGTGGTTTCGGTGAAACCTGGCGTTTGTGGCTCGCACCCCAGGCTGACCAGCACTTCATTTACCAATCGCAAGCGGGCGACTACCTACCGTAAGTCAAGTGTTACTAACGCTCGGAGTGTGCCTGCACGCCCGATCGCAATCCTTGACGAGTCCACCGGAACCGTCCTGCCGTCGCACTGCCTCGACTAGCATCATGGCGTGTTGTCCCCGCCAGCTCGCGCCGCGTCCTGGGTCTCTTCGGATGCCGCGCTGACCCCGGCGTTCCTCGGCCAATCGGTCGATGCGGGCGTGCAGTGAGAAAGGTCTGGCGGCTGGCAACCCCGCTCACGGTTGCAGTGCTCGGGCTGACCGGTTGTAGCGTGCTCGGCGTCCAGCATGCCGCCGCGGTGCTCAGCAGGCCGACCGCGGCCGCGATCGCGCCTTCCTGCACCGCGAAAGTGGCGGAGACGCATCGCTATCTCGGCCTCGCGACGCCGAGCGCGGACACCGCTGTCGATGGCGAGACGTACTTCAGCAAGCTCGTCGGGCACAGCCCGAATCTGGTCTCGTATTACGTCTCGTTTGGCAGCTCATTCGACGCGGCACGAACGTGTGCCATAGCCGAAACTGGCGCGCTGCCTCTGATACAGATCGACCCGTATAACACGTCCATGGCCAAGATCAGCGAAGGTTTCTACGACCAATATCTCTCGAACTATGCGGCAGCTGTCAAGAAATTCGGCACGACCGTCGCCATATCGTTTGCGCACGAGATGAACGGCACCTGGTATTCCTGGGGGCCGCCGACAGGCGGCAAGACCGCCAAAGGCGTGACTCCGCCAGCAGAGGACGTTGCCGCCTGGCGGCAGGTGCACAATGTGTTCGAAGCGGCTGGCGCCACGAACGTGATCTGGCTCTGGGCCCCGAATGTCCTGTACTCACAAAGCCCTCCGCTGAGCGAATACTATCCGGGGAACAGCTACGTCACCTGGGTGGGCATCGACGGTTACTTCTGGACTGCGGGTGACACATTCCAGTCGGTCTTCGGGCCTACGGTTCAGGCAATAACGAAGCTGACCAATAAGCCGATAATAATCGCAGAGACCGGTGTGACGAGCGTGCCGGGAACCGGCCTAGAAGTTGACAGCCTGTTCCACGGCGTCGAATCCAGCTCAAACGTGCTTGGTTTCGTCTACTTCAACTATCAGGGCACCGATGACTGGCGGTTGCAGACCGATCCCCGCGCGCTGAATGCATTCCGAATCCAGGCTCACGACGGCTGGTAGGAGTCACTCGTAGCGGAAGAGCCAGTGCCACCGGTGGAAGCCGAGCGGGGTCACGCGCCGCCCGTTCTTGGCGAGGGACTCGGCCAGCGCCCGCATCTCATGGTGGCAATCGACGAGTTCGTCGAAGTAGACGAGCGTGCCTGGCCGGATATGCGGTTCTAGCCACTCGAGAACCGTGGTGGCGCTGGAGTACAGGTCACTGTCGATGTTGACGACTAGCTGATCACACGCGGGCAGCTCGTACTTCGGCAACGTGTCGTCGAACCAGCCAACGACGAACGAAACCCGGGGGTCGTCGACGGGCGGCGGGCCCGCGGTGCGGAACTCGCCTTCGCGAAAATTGTGACGCCAGTCCTCAGGCAAGCCTTCGAAGCTGTCGAACCCGACGAACCGCGCAGCCGGATCGGTCAGGTGCTCTGCCCACCAGCGCAGGCTTTCCCCCTCGTAAACGCCAAACTCCAGATACTGGGTGCGGGTGCCTCGCACGTGCCCGAGTGCGTGCGCGAATAGCTCATTCTTCGAGGTGAACTCTCTCGGCGCGCCATTCGCGCCCGGCTGGTTGGCCAGCCAATTGCCCAGCTCGACCCAGGCCAGTACGTCGTGCACGTGCTGAAATCCGCTGGTCGGAAGCATGCGGCCGATCGCCAGGAGGCCACGGTGGGCGAGGGTTCGGACGGAAAGCACAGGCGGATGCTAGCCGACGGTGAGGTCGCTATAGCGGGACATGGTGGAAGTGCCCTCATCCATGGATTTCATCGCATGTACCGGGCCGGTCATCGTCGCGCTCGGCTTCACCCGGGGCCGCGTATCAAGGCCGGGATGCGCCGCGGCGTGAGCGTGGTGCGCTACCAAGTCGAGCTCGCCTACCCGGTACCCTGGTCACTTCGCAGTCTCTGTCGGGTTTCGGCTTGGTTACGCCGGCGGTGCCGGTGCGCGGCCCTACTGGCAGCCGGGCAGGATCAATACGACAGGATGGCGCAGAGGCTGACACGGCTGAGCGGAGTAAGACCACGTGGTCGAAGCTGTACTGCGACACAGGCGCCGCAGGGCGGTCGGGCGGACCGCTGACTCGGCTGTGCGCTACGCCGCGCTCGGCTGGCCTGTCTGCCCGGGCGCATATCCGCCGAGCCATCCCGACCCGGCCACCGGCTTCGTGCGCTCATGCTCATGTGACCGCCTCGGCTGTCCGTCGCCGGGCTCTCATCCGGTCTCACCCGCCTGGCAGAGCGTGGCCAGCGCCGACCCCGACCTGGTCGCCGGCTGGTGGTCGACAACGCCAGCGGCCAACGTCATCTTGCCGACGGGACGCGTGTTCGACGTCCTCGACGTGCCAGCCCGAGTAGGCGTATCTGCTCTAGGCACGATGGAGCGGACGGGTGTGCGGCCCGGCCCGGTAGCGATAAGCGCCGGTGGCCGGGCCCATTTTTTCGTTCGGTCCAGAGGAGCGCCCGAGGACGAGTACGAGTGGTGGTCGTGCCATCTCGACTGCCTGCCCGAGGAGGTAGCCGACGTGGTCGGCCTGCGCTGGCACTGCCGCGATAGCTACGTGCTGGCACCTCCTTCGCGCACGGCTGAAGGACCGCACGCTCGATGGCTGCGCGATCCAGCGGCCTATGAGCTACCGGATGGCGTGCGCCTGCTCGAGGTGCTCGCCGACGCCTGCGAGCAGGCTGGGCCATGACACCGAGCCCGGCCAGGCCCCGGTCGGGAGAGCTGTTCGAGCGGGCCAGCGCGATCCTGCCGGGCGGCGTCAACTCACCGGTGCGGGCGTTCGGCTCCGTCGGCGGCACCCCGGTGTTCATGGCGTCGGGCACCGGTCCGTACCTCACTGACGTGGACGGCAACCGCTACGTGGACCTGGTTTGCTCCTGGGGTCCCATGATCCTTGGGCATGCCCATCCGGCCGTCGTGTCCGCGGTGCAGGCGGCGGCCAGCCTGGGCACGTCCTTCGGGACCGTGACCGCGGCCGAGGCAGAGCTGGCCTTCGAGATTGCCGCGAGGGCGCCCGTCGAGCGAGTCCGGCTGGTGAATTCAGGGACCGAGTCCACGATGACGGCGCTGCGGCTAGCGAGGGGTTACACCGGTCGGCGGCTCGTGGTGAAGTTCGCCGGGTGTTACCACGGGCACGTCGACGCCCTGCTGGCGGCGGCAGGGTCCGGCGTGGCCACGTTCGGGCTGCCGGACTCGCCCGGGGTCACTGGCGCTGTGACCGCGGACACCATCGTGCTGCCTTATAACGACGCCGAGTCGGTGCGCCAGGCCTTCGCCGAAAGCGGCGGCGATATCGCGTGCGTGATTACCGAGGCGTGCCCGGCAAACATGGGCATCGTGCCGCCGGCGGCCGGCTTCAACGAGCTACTAGCAGCGCTGTGCGGCGAGTATGGCGCGCTGCTGATCATGGACGAGGTGCTGACGGGCTTCCGGGTGACCAGGTCCGGGTGGTACGGCCGGGAAGGCATCGCCGGTGACCTGACTACGTTCGGCAAGGTGATGGGCGGCGGCCTGCCGGCCGCGGCGTTCGGCGGCCGCGCGGAGATCATGGAGCGGCTCGCGCCGGCCGGGCCGGTCTATCAGGCAGGGACCCTGTCGGGAAACCCGATCGCCACCGCGGCTGGTCTTGCCACGCTGCACGAGTGCACGCCCGACGTGTATGCGCGAGTGGACCAGGCAGCGGCGGCCGTGGCGAAGCTGACGTCGGACGCCCTGACGACCGCGGGCGTGCCGTTCCGGCTGCAGGAGGCCGGCAGCCTGTTCTCGGTGTTCTTCGGCGTGACCGACCCGGTGCGGGACTTCGGCGCCGCCCGAAGCCAGTCGATGGCCGCCTACGCGGCGTTCTTCCACGCCATGCTGGCACGGGGCGTGTACCTGCCGCCGTCGCCCTTTGAGGCGTGGTTCCTGTCCGCAGCGCATGATGACGACGCGATCGGCCGTATCGCCGAGGCGCTACCCGCGGCTGCCGCAGCCGCCGCGGCCGCCCTCGGCTGAGCCATATAGTCTGCGCTCGATGAGCCCCGCCGACCATGCCGAGCCCGCGCGTACGCGTACCGTCGTGCATCTCGTCCGGCATGGGGAGGTTGCCAACCCGGACCACATCCTGTACGGCAGGCTGCCCGGCTACCACCTGTCTGAGGCTGGCCGGCAGATGGCGAAGGCCGCCGCCGACTTCCTGGCTGACCGCGACGTCACCGTCCTGCGGTCGTCACCGATGGAGCGGGCTAGGGAAAGCGCCGAGCCGATCGCGGCCGAATTCGGTCTGCCGGTCGTCGTGGACGACCGGCTGATCGAAGCCGCTAACCGCTTCGAGGGACTGCGCTTTGGCGTGGGAGATGGCGCGCTCGGTCAGCCGCGGTACTGGAAGTACCTGTGCAACCCGTTCCGGCCGTCCTGGGGGGAGCCGTACGCCGAAGTCGCGGCCCGCATGCTGGCTGCGGTCAGGGCCGCGGCGGCCGCGGCGCGCGGGCACGAAGCGGTGTGCGTCAGCCACCAGCTGCCCATCTGGGTGACCCGCTGCTCAGTGATGGGCCACCGGCTGTGGCACGACCCGCGCCGTCGGCAGTGCGCGCTCGGCAGCGTGACGAGTTTCACGCTGGTCGGCGACCAGGTGACCGGTGTCGCCTACCACGAGCCCTCCGGCGACCGTCGGTCCCAGGTGGCCGGGGCGTGATCGGGGCTGCGGACCGGCGGGCGGCCGGGAGCTGAACCCGCCGCGTTCCCGCCTTGTTGTCCGTTGATCACCGCTCCTTTTCGCGGCCCCGGCGTCACGGCAGGGCTCGCGGTCGGGCACAATAGGGCCCGTACTACTGCCTGTAGGAGATCAATCCTGGTGTTCCGCGTCGCCGTTCCGCGCCGCGCCGCGCTGCTCGCCGCCATCGCGGTGGCCGCGGTGCTGGCAGTGACGGGCTGCGACGGCGGTGCGATCGGAGCGGACACGCCGGTCAGCAGCGGCCAGAGCTTCGTCGGTCACAGCTACGAGTCGACGTTCTACCAGCCAGGCCACCGTCCGCTCGCGCCCACCGTGTCGGGTACGACGGTGACGGGCCAGCATCTGAGTCTCGCCTCGTACCGCGGTGACACCGTCGTGCTGAATTTCTGGGGCTCCTGGTGCGCGCCGTGCCGAGCCGAGGCGCCCGCGCTAGGTCAGCTAGCGCGGCAGCTGCAGTCTCGTGGCGTCCGCTTCGTCGGGATCGACATCAGAGACGAGCCCGACAGCGCGCTGGCGTTCATGCAGCAGTTCAACGTCGGCTACCCGAGCTTCAGCGATCCGAGCGACGAAATCGCGCTGGATTTCCGCAGCACCGTCGCCCCCGCGGACATCCCGACGACGCTGGTGATCGATCGTGACGGGCGAATCGCGGACCGGATCTTCGGCGCGTCCAGCTATTCCGAGCTGCTCACGGTGATCAACGACGTGACCGGGCAGCGGGCATGACATCGACCGAGAGCGCCGCGACTGAGGCGACGCGCGCCACAACGGCGACGGCGACTGACCCCGCCGAGACCGGAGCGGCGGCCGAATTGCTCGAAGCAGAGCCGAGCGTGGCAGCCGACCAGAGCCGGGCGGCCGGGCTCGGCCCGATCGGCTGGCTGCGCTGGGGCTGGCGCCAGCTCACTTCGATGCGCACGGCGCTGATCCTGCTCTTCCTGCTGGCGCTGGCGAGCGTGCCAGGGTCCGTGCTGCCGCAGCAGGGGATCGACCCCGCCGCGGTCAGCCAGTACTACCAGTCGCACCCGGCGCTGGCGCCGTTCCTGAGCCGGTTGTCCCTGTTCAATGTTTTCTCCGCACCCTGGTTCGCGGCCATCTACCTGCTGCTGTTCGCCTCGCTCGCCGGGTGCGTCTTGCCGCGGACGGTCCGCCTGGTTGGGTCGGCCCGGCAGCAGCCGCCGCGGGCGCCCACCAACCTGGCCAGGCTGCCAGCCAGCGCGAGTTACGTCACCGAGGTCGCGCCCGCAAGGGCGCTGGAGCAGGCCGCCAGCTTCTTCCGGGGCCGCAGATTCCGCATCAGCCAGGGCGACGGCTGGGTCTCCGCCGAGAAGGGCTACCTGCGCGAGGTCGGCAACCTGCTGTTCCACATCGCGCTGCTCGCCCTGCTGTTCTCGGTGGGGCTCGGCGGCATCTTCGGATACAAGGCGAACCGGCTGCTCATCGTCGGCCAGGGCTTCGCCGACACCCCGACCGCACTCGACGTCTTCCGGCCCGGCAGGCTCGTCACTCCCGGTGACCTGGCGCCCTTCTCAATCAACCTGCACGGCTTCACCGCGAAGTACGTCACCTCAGGACCGCAGCTCGATCAGCCGCTGTCGTACGACGCCAGCCTGACCTACCAGGCCACGCCGAGTGCGCCCGTACGCAGCTACCAGCTCCAGGTGAATCACCCGCTGGTGGTCGACGGCGTCAGCGTTTACCTCATCGGCCACGGGTACGCACCGATTTTCAAGGTCACTGACGGTACCGGCAAGGTGCGGTGGGACGGCCCAGTGCCGTTCATCCCCGTGGACCAGACCACGCTGACCTCTGAGGGCGTGATCAAGGTTCCGGACGCCGAGCCCGGCCAGCTCGGCTTCGCGGGCGTCTTCCTCCCGTCGGCGGTGGACGAGGGCGGCAGGCTTGAGTCCGCCTTCCCTGAGGCGCTGAACCCACGGGTGAGCCTTGTCGGCTTCACCGGGAACCTGGGCATGAACTCCGACCAGGCGCAGTCGGTCTATCAGCTGGACACGACCGGCCTGCATCAGCTGCCGATGCAGCCGCGACCGCTTTCGGCCGGGCAGTCGATGAAACTGCCCGACGGCCTCGGCACCGTGACCTATCTCGGCTATCAGCAGTGGATTAGCCTCGCCATCACCTACGATCCCGGCCAGCTGCCCGCGCTGGCTTCCGGCATCGCCGCGCTCGCTGGCCTGATCCTGTCCTTCATGGTCCGGCGGCGGCGGATGTTCGTGCGCGCCGTCGCGGCGGCAGACGGCAGCACCCAGGTCAACATCGGCGGTCTTGCGCGATCAGACGCGGCCGGCGGTTTTGAGAATGAGTTCGACTCGCTGACCGAGTCGCTGCGCAGCGAGCTCGCGGCCACCGAGGTCACCATCGCTGACCGCCAGCAGCCGGCGTCCGTCGGCACCGCAGAGGGCTCCGGGGGGTCGTCCCCCCGAGCCAGCACCGCAGAGGGCTCCGGAGGGTCGTTCCCCCGAGCCAGCACCGCGGGGCGTTCCGGAGAGTCGTCCAAAGCCAGCACCGACGGAGAGTGAGCTGGAGATGCGCATCGATACCACCCTGGCCGGCTTCAGCAACGGACTGCTGCTCGCCGCGATCCTGCTCTACGCGCTGGCCATGCTGTGCTACGCGTGCGACTTCGCCTTCGCACGGCACCGGCTGATGGCGGGACTGACTGACGCGGAGCAGGCGGGCCGGCGAAGCGACTCCGCGCTGGCCGAGGCGGCCGTGCCGTCGCTAGTCGCGGCGGGCGCCGGCGGCGGTGTCCCTGCGGTCCCGGCCGGTCCAGCCGTCCCCGCCAGTTCCGCCGCGAGCGTGCATCCGCCTGCAGCCGCAGCGCCGCGTCGGCATGCGAGCCGCTGGCCCGCTGGCTTCTGGCTGCGGCTCGCGTTCGGGCTGACCTGCGTCGGCGTTACGGCACACGTGGCGGCGATCGTGACCCGCGGGCTGGCTGAGCACCGGACGCCGTGGGGCAACATGTACGAGTTCATCGCCGCGTTCACGTGCGTGGCCGTGCTCGTGCTCGTCGCAGCCTCGATCTGGCAGCGCGCCTATTACCTCGGCTTGTTCGTACTGGTCCCGGTCGTCTTCGGGCTTGGCATCGACCTGACGGTGCTGTACACGCCTGCGGGGTCACTGGTTCCAGCGCTGCAGTCGTACTGGATCGCCATTCACGTCACGGCGATGCTCGTAGCGATCGGGCTGTTCATCTTCGGCGCCGTAACTACCACGCTGTACCTGACCGCCGAACGCAGCCAGCGGCGCGTCGCGGCCGGCCGTCCGTCCTGGTCGGCCGGGATCCTGCAGCATCTGCCGGGTGCCGCTGTGCTGGACCGGCTGTCCTACCGGAGCATCCTGTTCGCGTTCCCGGTCTGGACCTTCGGCGTCATGGCGGGCGCCATCTGGGCCGATCACGCCTGGGGGCGGTACTGGGGCTGGGACCCGAAGGAGACGTGGTCGTTCATCACCTGGGTGGTGTACGCGATGTTCCTGCACGCACGGGCGACAGCCGGCTGGCGCGGGCGGCGGGCCGCCTACATCCAGCTGATCGGATTCGGGTGCCTGCTGTTCAACGTCATCGGCGTCAACCTCTGGATCACCGGGCTGCACTCGTACGCCGGAATGAGCTGACGGCTGCGGAGACGCGCTGCCCACGGCGTGGCTCCGCCTACGACACGCGGAGGCTAGCGAACGGTGGCGCGACCCTGCCGATGCTGGCGACGACCCGGACGGTTGCGGTCCCGGGCTTGACTACACGATGCCTCGACAGTGCCGCTCGTCGCCGAGCTCGCCGGTCGGCCGCAGGGCTTATAACGAGGCCTGGTAGCCGTCATCCTCGCGACTGTCCCGGATGCGGCGGCTGAGCTCCTCCAGGAACTCTGGATCGTCGTCCGGGCCTACCGGCCGGGGAAAGGTCAGGAATCCGACCGAGCCGGTCGGCTCTGCGTAGCCGCCGGCCGCGCGCGCCGCGGGATGCCGGTACAGCGCCTCGGCCGGGCCGTAGCCACCGGCCGGATATGGGTTATACCGGTGCAGGGCCAGCAGGCGCCGTGGGCGTCCTGCGATCAGCCACGCGGCAGCGCCGAACACCCAGAAAGCACCGGCGATGATCAGCCAGGTGCCCTTCGAGAAGGTGTGGAACTCCGAGTCGGGCGTCATCGTGATGTCGAGCATGCACGGCAGGACGAACCCGACTGTAACGAGGATGATGAGCGCACCGGCCAGCCACATGGGGGCAGCCTAATGGCTCAAGGCGCGTGCTCGGTCATGAAATGCAACATCTGCGCAAGTCGCCCCCTGCACTACGTGAGTGCCTGGTTCGCGGCTCTTCGGCCGTGGGCTGTGCCGATGTACGGCCCGATCGGCTATCCCGCAGGATAACCGGGCAGACGGCGGCAGCGGCGGAGCTCGCGGTCGCCGGCTGCCATACGCGGCTCGACAACAAGCAAGCCGTGATATTCCGCACACTGAGGGTTAATCGCTGCGGCTGCGACTGCTCGTGGGCGCCAAGACCAAGGCACCCGCCGAGCATGGATGCCTATTGAGTGCACCTCCAGCTGCACCAAACGGGCATCCATGAGGCGACCGCTGGGGGTTCGCCGCTCCCAGTTGACCGCGAAGCAAGTGCCGGGGGGGTTGCGTGCGGCTGACTGCACAGGCTGCCCAGGCTGGGCAGCGGAATAGCGCCCGACGACAACGGTGACAGGACCGCGACGAGGAGCGCTGTGCCGAGCGTTCCTGGCCGACCTGTGCCGAGTGCGGGTGGAATGGCGGAGCCGGAGTGAGCTATCGGCTCAGCTGGTGCCATTCCCGGAATGCGACTCGCCATCGAGCAGTTCGCGCACCTCGGCCTCCCGGAACCGGCGGTGCCCGCCCGGCGTGCGGATGCTGCTGATCCGGCCGGATGCGGCCCACCGCGTGACGGTCTTCGGGTCGACCCTGAAGAGCGCGGCTACTTCCCCCGGGGTGAGCAAGCGCTCACTATTGCCGTCCATCCTGGGTACCCCCATGTGCTACCCCCTGGGTCCAAGTTCCGTCCATAAGTGTCGCAGAAACTCGCGAACTTAGCCACAAACTGCAGCTTTATCCCTCGATTCGGAAAATTCCGTTTGACCGGTCAGTCAAGGCCACAACCGCCTCCTAAACGGCCCGCATCGCCCGCTTCGGACCGGGCAGCGCCGCGACGCGGGCAACGCCCTGCTTCGCCTGCTCGACAGGCGGCGCTGACGGAGGACGGCTGGCCGACGGCGGCGAGCAATGGATCTTCAGCCTGGCGCCCCTGGCCGCTTGCGGACCTTTGCCAGAAGGTCACCCGAATTGGAGGCGCGAGAAGCCGCAGAACCAGTCGTCTGGCTATCGCCTCTGGCGGGCGCGCTGCATTCACGCTCCGGCGCGTGCACTACGCTCATAGCGTCATGCGCGCGACCGTTTCCTACACCCTGCTGCGGGTCCTGCTCTTCTTCGCCGCGGCGCTCGTCCTCGCGCTGTTCGGCGTGCACGGCATCACGCTGCTCGTGGCTGCGCTCATCATCAGCTCCATCCTCAGCCTGCCGCTGCTGTCGAGGTTCCGCGACCGGATGTCGATGTCGCTGACGCGCCGGGTGGACAAGTTCCACGCCCAGCTCGACGAGGGCACCAGAGCCGAGGACGGCGACTGAGCCAAGACGGCTACGTCAGCGCCCGATGGCCGGCTGCTCGGCGAGCCACCCGCCAGTCGTGAGCATCGACAGCACTGCTTGCACCGCGTCCGCCCTCGACATGGTCGAGGTGTCGATGACCAGCTCGGCGTCGGCCGGTTCTTCGTAGGGATCGGAAACCCCAGTGAACTCGCCGATCAGGCCGGCCCTGGCCTTGGCGTACAGGCCCTTGCGGTCCCGCGCCTCGCACACTTCGATGGGCGTTGCCACGTAGATCAGGAAGAAGTCGCCGACGTCGCTCACGAGCTGCCGCACCCGTGCACGGGCCGCGGCGAACGGGGCGATCGGGGCGCAGATGGCGATGCCGCCGTGGCGCGCCACCTCAGCGGCCACGAAGCCAATCCTCGCGATATTGAGGTCGCGGTCCGTCCGCGAGAACTTGAGCCCGGCCGACAGCAACTGCCGGACCATGTCCCCATCGAGCAGCGACACCTGCCGGTCACTGCGCTCGGCTAGCACGTCGGCGAGATCCCTGGCGATGGTCGACTTGCCGGATCCCGACAGCCCGGTCAGGAACAGCACGAGTCCGCGCTCCGACCGCGGCCGCCGCACTCGGCGTAGCTCACGCGCGACTGGTGTGGGGGTCACCCAGGACGGGATGTCGCGCCCTGCGTCCAGTAGGTCGCCGAGCTGGTCGGGTGACAGGTCCTCGCGTTCGGTACCCGGCTCGATGAGAGCGTGCGGCCGCCAGACCTCGGCGGCCGGATCGTAGGCCCAGTCCCCGCTCGGCAGGATAGGGATCAGCGCGCTGGCACTGAGATCGGCGCCCGCCGGGAGATCCGCGGCAGCCGGGGCCGCTCCGTCGGCCATGAGGTGAGTGGCGCCGTAAGCGGCCGCCACGCGCGCGGTGATGGCGAGTTCTCGTGCCCGGCCCGCCGCACCGGCCTGGCCCGGCCGAGGCGACAGCGGTACCGGGACAATCAGCGAGCCGGGCGGCAGGCTCGGTGTCGCTGCGAGCACCGCGCGGATGAGCGCCTGCGGGGTGCTGACGACGTCGGCGTGCCCGCTGATCAGCGGGAGGATGAGGATCCGCGCGCCTAGCTGGCCGGCTCGGTGCCTGAGCTGGCCGATCTGCCTGCTGCGGAGCGGCCCGCGAGTCGCAAACGCGAGCACTGGTCCGTCGCCCAGCTGCGTCCTCGCCTGCTCCGGCGTCAGCATAAGCCGACGGAACGGGCCGTGCTCGGGCGGCCTGTTTGCCGACACGGGACCAGCCAACCGGATCAGTCCGGCCTGGGAACCCGGCCCGAGTGGCGTCCGCTCGCGGATGGTGAGGACAGCGATGGGGGTGCCCTCCGGGTCAGCCAGTAGTAGCCGGTCGGGACCATCGACGGGCAGCGGAGGCACCGCGTCGGTCGGGAGGTCAAGGGTGACGACGGCTGGGAACGGCGTGCCGTCGGTCAGCCGCCACGAGCTGCTCACGGCGCCCGCATCGGCTGCCGTCAAGAATCCGGTCAGCGGCGCGAGCGCGCCGGAAAGCAGCAACTCGAGGTCACCCAGTTGGGCCGCCGCGAGCGCGCAGGTGGGCAGCGAGCTGTACTCAGCTGCGGGAACAGCATCGGCAGCCATGTCCCCTCCCTCCCACGCCGAGCGCTTCTGGTCACCTGGCGAGCATCGAGTAGCCATGGTGCCCGCTCGCTACCCCGATGGCGACCGCCAACCGCCCGCGACGACCACCAGTGACCTGGAGGCGGCCGCTCATCACCTGTTGCTACCGCTGACGCAAAAATAGCGGGCGCTTTGCGCCCTTTGCTACCACCGCACGGTGGTCGTATGGCCGCCGCGGCCGAAACTGGCCTACCCACCCGGCCGTTATCGTCGGCCAGTCACTCGGCTCGCGGTTCGATAACCGGCCGACTGTGCTGAGGCTACAACGGATCTGGCCAGGCCGGCGCTGCCGCTGACCGTCGCGGCGCCGTTCGTGACGGTTGGCAGGGAGCCGGACACAGTGCCGGCGCTGTCGCCACGAGGTTGTTCTGACAGAGCTGCCGGCCAGGGGGCCGTAAGCTAGAGGCATCCCGCGCCGCGTCCACTGGGCGCACCGGCCGTCAGGCCAGCCGCCCAGGCCTTCTCGGCTGCGGGCCTTTCGTGCTGCCTACGTAGGGACTGACGTGACCCTCTCTGGTCTCCTCCCTGTCATTACCGAAGACCCCGACCTGCGCCAGGCGCTCGACCAGGCTGCCGAGCTTCCGGCGCTCGGCGGTGACCTGATCGCGCCCGCTGCGCTCCGGCCGTTGCTTGTCTCCGCTCTTGCTGGCGGAGGTGTCACCGTCGCGGTGACCGCCACCGCGCGGGAGGCGGAGGACCTTGCCGCCGGGCTCAGTTCACTGCTCGGCGCTGACGTCGTCGGCCACTTCCCGTCCTGGGAGACGCTGCCGCACGAACGGCTGTCCCCACGGCCGGATACCTCCGGGCAGCGGCTCGCGGTGCTGCGAAGGCTCGCGCATCCCGATCCGTCCGATCCCAGGTCCGGTCCCCTGCGCGTGCTGACCACCCCGGTCCGGAGCCTGCTGCAGCCGATGGTGCGCGGTCTTGGCGAGCTGGTCCCGGTGAAGCTCGCCGCTGGCGAGTCGGCCAGCCTCGAGGACACCGTGACCCGGCTGGTCAGCATCGGCTACGCGAGGGTGGATCTCGTCGAGCGGCGCGGCGAATTGGCGGTCCGCGGCGGGCTGCTCGACGTGTTCCCGCCGACGGAGGAGCACCCGCTGCGGGTCGAGTTCTGGGGTGACGAGGTCGAGGAGATCCGGTACTTCCGGGCGGCCGACCAGCGCAGCCTCGCCGCGGCGGAAGATGGCCTCTGGGCGCCCCCCTGCCGGGAACTGCTGCTGACGCCGGAGGTGCGGGCCAGGGCCCGCCAGCTCGCATCCGAATGGCCCGGCCTGCACGACATCCTCGGCAAGATGGCCGAAGGCATCACCGTCGAGGGCATGGAGGCGCTCGCTGCCGCGCTGACGGACGGGATGGAGCTGCTGCTCGACTTCGTGCCGCCGGGCAGCAAGATCATCGCGTGCGACCCGGAGCGGATCCGCGCCAGGGCCGCGGACCTGGTGGCCACGAGCCAGGAGTTCCTCGAGGCGTCCTGGGTCAACGCTGCGGCCGGCGGCCAGGTGCCGATCGATCTCGGCGGTGCGGCGATGCGGCCGATCGCCGAGGCGCGGGCCCTGGCGGCCAGGCTCGAGCTGCCCTGGTGGACGATCACACCGTTCGCCGCTACTGGCGAGGAATCTCTCCAACCGGACCGCGAATGGCCGGACAACGGCGACGGCGGGCCACCGGCGTTCCCTATCCATGCACAGCCGGCCCCCGGATACCGCGGTGACACCAGCCGGGCGGTGCCCGACATCCGCCGGTGGCTGGCCGGCGGCTGGCGGGTTGTGCTCGTCACCGGAGGTCACGGACCAGCCAAACGGCTGGCCGAGATGCTGCGCGGGGAAGGACTCGGCGCAGCCGACGGGAACCTGGCCCGGCCACCGGAGCCCGGCGTCGCGCACGTGGCCACCGGGATGTTGGAGACCGGCTTTGTCTGGCCGTCTGTGCAGCTCGCGGTGCTGGCCGAGGCCGATCTCGCGGGCACGCGGCCCGGCAGCAGGCAGGGCCATCGCATGCCCAGCCGCCGCCGCGGCGGCATCGACCCGCTCCAGCTCACGCCCGGCGACTTCATCGTGCACGAGCAGCACGGGGTCGGCCGGTTCCTGGAGATGACCAGCCGGACGGTACAGGGCGCGACGAGGGACTACCTCGTCATCGAGTACGCGCCCAGCAAGCGGGGCCAGCCGGGCGACCGGCTGTACCTGCCGACCGACCAGCTCGACGAGGTCACCCGGTACACCGGAGGCGAGGCGCCGACACTGCACCGGCTCGGCGGCGCGGACTGGGCCAAGGCCAAGAGCCGGGCGCGCAAGGCGGTCAGGGACATCGCCGCCGGGCTGATCCGGCTGTACCAGGCGCGGATGGCCTCGCCCGGGCATGCATTCGGCATGGACACCCCGTGGCAGCGCGAGCTGGAAGACGCGTTCCCGTACGTCGAGACACCAGACCAGCTCGCGGCCGTCGACGAGGTCAAGGGTGACATGGAGCGCGCGGTGCCCATGGACCGGTTGATCTGCGGCGACGTGGGCTATGGCAAGACCGAGATCGCGGTCAGGGCTGCCTTCAAGGCGGTGCAGGACGGTAAGCAGGTCGCGGTGCTGGTCCCGACGACGCTGCTGGCCGCGCAGCACTTCGCGACCTTCGGCGAGCGGTACGCTCCGTTCCCCGTCACGGTCAGGGCATTCTCCCGGTTCCAGTCAGCGGCGGAGGTCGCCGACACCCTCGAGGGGCTGGCGTCGGGCAAGGTCGACGTGGTGATCGGGACGCACCGGCTGCTGTCACCCGAGGTTCGGTTCGCTCGGCTGGGCCTGCTCGTGATCGACGAGGAACAGCGGTTCGGGGTCGAGCACAAGGAGTACCTCAAGCAGCTGCGCACCGAGGTGGACGTGCTCGCGATGTCGGCCACGCCGATCCCGCGGACGCTGGAGATGGGCATCTCGGGGATCCGCGAGATGTCGACGATCCTGACCCCGCCGGAGGAGCGGCACCCCGTGCTGACGTCCGTGACGCCGTACGACGAGAAGCAGATCGCCGCCGCGGTTCGGCGCGAGCTGCTGCGCGACGGTCAGGTGTTCTTCGTGCACAACCGCGTGTCGTCGATCAACAAAGTCGCGGCGCGGCTCGCCGAGCTGGTGCCGGAGGCGCGGATCGGCATCGGCCACGGGCAGATGAACGAGCACACGCTCGAGAAAGTGATGAGCCAGTTCATCGACCGCGAGTTCGACGTGCTGGTGTCCACCACGATCGTGGAATCGGGCCTCGACATCCCGAATGCCAACACGCTGATCGTGGACCGGGCCGACGCCTATGGCCTGCCGGACCTGCACCAGCTCCGCGGCCGGGTGGGCCGCGGCCGCGAGCGCGGCTACGCCTACTTCCTGTATCCGCCGGAGAAGCCCCTGACCGAGACCGCGCACGAGCGGCTGGCGACGCTGCAGCAGCACACCGGCGTCGGGGCCGGTCTGCACATCGCGCTCAAGGACCTGGAAATCCGCGGGGCCGGCAACCTGCTCGGTGGCGAGCAGTCCGGGCACATCGCGGCCGTCGGGTTCGACCTGTACGTCAAGATGATCGGCGAGGCGGTCAGGGAGCTTCGCGGTGAGGGACCGGCCGAGCGGGCCGAGGTCCGGGTCGAGCTGCCGGTGGACGCGCACATTCCGCACGACTACGTCAGCGGCGAACGGCTGCGGCTCGAGGCCTACACGCGGATCGCCGCCATCGACTCCTCCCACGACATCGACGCGGTCCGCGACGAGCTCACCGACCGGTTCGGGGCCGTTCCACCGCAGGTGGAGAACCTGCTCGCGGTGGCTCGCCTGCGGGCGGTCGCCCGCGCGGCGGGTCTGACGGATATCGCGGTGCAGGGCACCAGGATCAAGTTCGGGCCCGTCGACCTGCCCGAGTCCCGGCAGGTCCGGCTGCAGCGGCTGTACCCCGGCTCCATCCTCAAGCCGACGCTCAGTACCATGCTCGTACCGGTGCCGAAGGCGGCGACTGCGACGCCCGGCGCGCGCCCTGGGTCCGCACAGCCTCCGTCGGGTGGCGGCACACCCGCCACCATCTCCTTCGGCGCGCCGCCGCTGCGCGACCAGGAACTGCTGACCTGGTGCGAGACGCTGATCGAGTCGGTGCTCGGCGGACTGTCGCCGGGCTCGGCCCCGCCGGCCGGCGACGGCGGGTAGTCTCGCGCCGGGTGCCGCGAAGCCGGCGAGAAGGGAACGGGCTTGTTGAGGGTGAGAGTGCCTCGTAAGGCGGCGGTGCTGGCTGCGGCCGTGGCGGCCGGCTGCGTTGCGGTGTCGGCGTGCGGCTCGGTGCAGATGGGCGCCGCGGCGATCACGGGCGGAACGCGGATCTCGTCCGAGACGCTGACCAACGAGGTCGCCAACCTCAACGCGGCTTACCAGACTGACCGGGCGAAGAAGGTCTCGCCGCAGCTGGCGGTCGGCCAGGAGACTCAGCAGGTGCTCACCTGGCTCATCAGGTTCCAGATCACCGACAAGATTGCAGAGCAGCACAGCATCAACGTCACCTCCCGGCAGGTGGACCAGCAGTACACCCACCTGCGGAACGAGGCCCTGGCTAGCAAGGTGACCGTGCCCGAGTACGTCTCGGCCGGCGGCGCACTGCCGCCCGATCTGGTGCCGCAGTTCGCCCGTTACTCCGCGATCTTGACCGAGCTCCAGAACCGCCTCACCGGCGGTAAGACGCCGTCAACGACGGCCGAGGAGAACCAGCTGGCGGCCGCCTTCGAGCACGATCAGTGCGTGGCCAGCAAGAGCCTCGGGGTCAACGTGAACCCGCAGTTCGGCGAGTTCGACTACAACAGCTACTCGGTGGTTGTGGCGCCACCCACGCTCTCGGCCAACCAGTCGCCGTCGAAGGCGGCCTCCGTCCGGCTGACGCCACCGTGCTGATAACGCCGTGCCCATGACATCAGGCGCGCGGCTGCTCGATCTCGTGCAGGTCATGGACACGCTGCGGCAGCAGTGCCCGTGGGACGCCCGGCAGACGCACGAGAGCCTCACGCCGTTCCTGCTGGAGGAGACGTACGAGGCTGTCGACGCGCTGACGGCCGGTGACCAGGCAGCGGTGCGCGAGGAACTCGGTGACGTGCTCCTGCAGGTTGTCTTCCACGCGCGAGTCGCGCAGGAGCGGACCGACGGTACCGGGTACACGATCGACGACGTCGCGGACGGCATTGTCAGCAAGCTGACGAGGCGTCATCCGCACGTTTTCGCCGACGTCGAGGTGTCCGGGCCCGACGAGGTCAAGCGCAACTGGGACGAGATCAAGGCGGCCGAGCGAGCGGCGGCCGGCCCAGGCAGACCGGTTTCCGCCCTGGACGGCGTGCCGCTGCACCAGCCGGCGCTGTCGCTGGCGGCCCAGCTGCTGCGCCGAGCCGAGCGCGCGGGCGCGCCGCCCGAGCTGGCCGACTCACCAGGTCCGGCACAGCCAGGCGCTGAGGCTGGAGAAGCTTCGCTGGCGCCAGATGCCGGGGCCGCCGCCGACCAGGCCGCCGCTGGCGGGGCCGCTGCCGACCGGGCCGTTGCCGACCGAGCGGGCGGACCGGCGGCTGGCGACCTCGGTCAGGAACTGCTTGACATGGTGCGGCGCGCCAGGGCGCAGGGTCTGGATCCTGAGCTCGAGCTCCGTGCGGCGGCGCTGGCGTACGCCGACAGGGTGCGTGCGTGGGAGCGGGAGCGTTAGACCCCTGCTGGTCAGGGCGGTAGTACCGGCGTGCCAGTGCGGCGCCGAGACCCGCCTGGACTAGGCTCTGGGACGACTGCGACACCGCTTCGACCAGCAGGAGCTGACACCGTGGCCTCGATTGAAGGCATCTTCGCCAGGCAGATCCTCGACTCCCGTGGCAACCCGACCGTCGAGGTCGAGGTTGTGCTGGACGATGGCAGCGAGGGGCGCGCGGCGGTGCCTAGCGGAGCGTCGACGGGTGTCTTCGAGGCCGTCGAACTCCGGGACGGGGACGCCGCGTACGGCGGTAAGGGTGTCACCAAGGCCGTCCAGGCAGTGATCGACGAGATCCAGCCCGAGCTGCTCGGCTACGACGCCGACGAGCAGCGCCTGGTGGACGCTGAGCTCATCGACCTCGATCGCACACCCGACAAGTCCAGGCTCGGCGCCAACTCGATCGTCGGGGTTAGCCTTGCCGTCGCGAAGGCGGCCGCCGTTTCAGCCAGGCTGCCGCTATTCCGGTACCTGGGCGGGCCGAACGCGCACCTGCTGCCGGTGCCGTGCATGAACATCCTGAACGGCGGCGCGCACGCCGACAGCAACGTGGACATCCAGGAGTTCATGATCGCTCCGGTGGGTGCCAGCGCGTTCTCCGAGGCGGTGCGCTGGGGAGCCGAGACGTATCACGCACTCAAGTCGGTGCTGAAGCAGCACGGCCTGTCCACCGGCGTTGGCGACGAGGGCGGATTCGCGCCAAACCTCGATCACAATCGCGCCGCGCTCGACCTGATCATCGAGGCCATCGGCAAGGCCGGACTCACGCCAGGGCGCGACGTGGCGCTGGCCATCGACGCGGCGGCGAGCAACTTCCTCGACGGTGGCGGCTACCTGTTCGAGGGCGCGACCAGGACAGCCGACGAGATGACCCAGATCTACGCGCAGTGGCTGGACGCCTATCCGATCGTCTCCCTGGAGGACCCGCTCGCCGAGGAAGACTGGACCGGCTGGCGGGCACTGACCGCCGAGCTTGGCGGTCGCGTACAGGTCGTCGGCGACGACATCTTCGTGACCAACCCCACGCGAATCAGGCGCGGGATCAGCGAGGGGGTCGCCAATTCACTGCTGGTGAAGGTCAACCAGATCGGCACGCTGACCGAGACGTTCGACGCCGTCGACCTCGCGCATCGCAGCGGTTACACCACGATGATGTCGCACCGGTCCGGCGAGACCGAGGACACGACGATCGCCGACCTGGTGGTCGCGCTCAACTGCGGTCAGATCAAGACTGGCGCACCCTGCCGGTCCGAGCGCGTTGCTAAGTACAACCAGCTCCTGCGCATCGAGGAGCAGCTGGATGACGCCGCCGCTTATGCAGGCCGTACGGCGTTCCCGCGGTCGGCAGCCGCCGGACAGTGACGCAGCGAGGGGGTCCGGGGGTTCGGGCCCCTGAGCCAGGACAGCGGGGCCGACCGCCCGAGTCGGCGCCACCGCGGGCCAGCCTCGCCAGGCCGAGATTCGCGGGTGGTCCGAAGCTCACCAGTCGCGCGGCGCTGCTCGCCGTCGTGCTCTGCGCGATCGCGCTGAGCCTCGCCTATCCCGTGCGCGCGTACATCGCCGAGCGTCGGCAGATCGACCAGCTCCAGGCGCAGAACGCCGCCATCGCGGCGCAGGTGCACTATCTGAAGCAGGAGCAGCGCGCGCTGGCCTCGCCCGCGCGGATCGAGCAGGAGGCGCGCGACTCGCTGCACATGTGCTTTCCTAACCAGACGTGCTATGAGGTCATCAGCCCCGAGGCGTCGCACGCCGGCGCGCCGGCCAGGGCCGCGGGCACGCCGTGGTACGGACGGCTGTGGGAGTCGGTCAGGAAGGCAGACGGAGCCCCGGCTAAGTGAGTGGTACGTGACAGCTGACGGCCCGCCGTCGGCGGCCGACCTCGCGGCGGTGGCGCGCCAGCTCGGCCGGGTACCCAGAGCCGTTCTCGCCATTGCGCACCGCTGTCCGTGCGGCCTGCCGGACGTTGTTCAGACGGCACCGCGGCTGCCTGACGGCACCCCGTTCCCAACCCTCTACTACCTGACCTGCCCGCGCGCCAGCGCAGCCCTGAGCGGGCTGGAGGCGGCGGGTGTCATGCGCGCTATGGCGGCCAGGCTTGCGGCCCAGCCAGAGCTAGCGGACGGGTACGCTGCAGCTCACCGTGACTACCTGGCCAGGCGGGCGGCCGCGGCGCGGCAGGCAGGAGTCGATCCGCTGCCAGACGGCACGCAGAGCGCAGGCGGTATGCCGGAGCGGGTGAAGTGCCTGCACGCGCTGGCGGCCCATGCCCTCGCCGTGCCCGGTGTGAATCCGCTCGGCGCGGAGGTGGTCGAGGCGGCCGGAGCGTGGTGGCAGGCTGGATCGTGCGCGGAGGATGGGCAATGACGGCAGGCAGGCGAGAGGCGGGCGGATGACCAGGCGCGTGGCGGCTATTGATTGCGGGACGAACTCGCTGCGCCTGCTGATTGCCGACGTCGACCCGATACGGCACGAGCTCACCGACGTCAAGCGGCGGATGGAGATCGTGCGGCTGGGGCAGGGCGTGGATGCGACTGGGCGGCTTGCGCCGGATGCCTTGGACCGGACGATGCGAGCTCTGGCCGACTACGCCAGCGACATTCGCGCCGCGGGCGCGGTGGCAGTGCGGATGGTCGCGACGAGCGCCACCAGGGACGCGGCCAACGCCGCGGATTTCACCAGCGGCGTCCACCGCACGCTCGGCATCCTGCCCGAGGTCATCACCGGCCGGGAAGAGGCCGGGCTCTCGTTCGCCGGAGCGACCGCGGAACTCGCCGCGGAGGCGCGCGTTGGCGCCGGCCCCCGGCCAGAACCGCCCTTCCTGGTCGTCGACATCGGCGGCGGGTCCACCGAGTTCGTGCTGGGCAAGTCTGCAGGTGACCCCCGAGACGGCGGTGACCTAGCGGCCATCTCCGTCGACGTCGGCTGCGTCCGCCTGACGGAGCGCCATCTGCACAGCGACCCGCCCACGCACGCCGAGGTGGCGGCCGCGACCGCAGACATCGACCGAAGCCTCGACGCTGTCGCTGCGGCGATCGCCGTGCGGGACGCGCACACCCTGGTGGGCTTGGCCGGATCTGTCACCAGCATCACGGCCATCGCGTTGGGCCTGAAGACCTATGACGCCAGCCGAACCCACCACGCCCGGATTACAGCGGCGAGCGTGCACGGGGTGACCGACCAATTGCTCGGCGAGACCCGGCAGCAGCGGGCGGCGATCGGGTCCCTGCATCCTGGCCGGGTCGACGTGATCGGCGCGGGCGCGCTCGTGCTCGACCGTGTCATGCAGCGGTTCGGATTCGCCGACGTGGTCACGAGCGAGCACGACATCCTGGACGGGATCGCCTGGTCGATCGCCGACGCCGAGTAGGCGTCGGGACGCCGGGAAGCGTCATGGCGACGGATCACTGGCCGGTACCGCCCGGCAGCGGCTGGCCCGAGGATCCGGCAACGGCCGATACGCCGGTGGCCCGCAGCGCGGCCGAGGTGCGCGCGCTGGCGGCAGGCGCCCGCTCGCTGGCCGAGGTGGCCGCCAGGGAGTCCGTATGCCGGGCCTGTGACCGTCTCGTTCGCTGGCGCGAGGACGTCGCAGCCACGAAGCGCCGGTCGTTCCAGTCGCAGACGTACTGGGGCCGTCCCGTGCCCGGCTGGGGTGCGGAGCACGCACCGATCCTCATCCTCGGGCTCGCTCCGGCGGCCCATGGCGGGAACCGGACCGGCCGCATTTTCACCGGAGACCGCAGCGGAGACTTCCTGTTCGCGTCGTTGTGGCGATGCGGACTGGCTTCACAGCCGACATCCGTCGCAGCCGGCGACGGTCAGCGACTTGTTTCCGCTCGGATGGCTGCCGCGGTTCACTGCGCGCCACCGGATAACAAGCCCGAGCCTGCCGAGCGCGACGCCTGTGCTCCGTGGCTCGCCGCGGAAATCGGCCTGCTGCGGGACGACCTCCGGGTCGTCGTCTGCCTCGGCCACTACGCCTGGCAGGTGCTATGGCCGCAGCTGGCCGCGATCGGTTATCAGCGCCCGCGGCCCAGGCCAGCCTTCGGACACGGCGCCCAGGTGGCGGTGCGGCCGAGTGGCGGAACGGGCAGGCAACTTACCGTGCTCGGCTGCTATCACCCAAGCCAGCAGAACACCTTCACGGGGCGAGTGACCGGGCCAATGCTGGACGCCGTGTTCTTCCGGGCGCGCGAGATCGCCGACGCTACCTAGGGTAATAAGAATGGCGGTGAGGTTACTGCCAGTGTAGTTGCGAACTATCGCATCGATTTGAAAAGTAACAATGAGGTCTTAATGCGGATCTCGCAATTGCATTGTCTGGAGTCGTCAGGTGAGTGCGTTGTATCATCGCAACGCCCCCGTAGCCCAAGGGAAGAGGCCGGCCCCCTAAAAGGGTCCCCAGTGTCGGTTCGACTCCGACCGGGGGTACGGCTGACCTGCTGTAATGCGCGTTGCCCACGCCAGCGGCTAGTCATTCGCCGTGTGGTTTAACAGCGTTCAGGCTTCATTTGGTCGTCCGTGTTGCCACCGTGTTACGGCTCTTCACCAGCGGCGTGATAGCCGTCCCAGTACGGCCATTTTGGTGCACATTGGGCACACAACTCACCACCGTCAATGCAATCCCTCCATTGACGGTCGGCGGCGTGCTGTCAGCCGCTCACATCGGGCCCGGCGCGGTCGATCGTGACCCTGACGACCAGCCGCTTGTCCCGCCTCATCGCCGCCCGATAGTCCTCCCAGTCGGGATGCTCCCCGGAGATCCTCCGGTAGTAGTCCTCGAGGAGTGGCATGGCTTCGGGCAAGTGGATTAGCTCCGCGTTTCCCTCGGCCTGGACCCACTCGCCGAAGAAGCCGTTATTGATAACACAGAGTGAGGCTCTCGCATCGCGCGCCAGGTTCTTTGCCTTGATGGCGGTCTCACGGGTGCTGATCAGGACTCGCCCGTCGGCGTCGACCGCTGCGACAACCGGTGACAACTGGGGCCGACCATCGGACCTGGTGGTGGCCAAAATCGCGCGTGGATTAGTAGCAATGAAGCCGACCGCGCGATCGATGTCCACGCCCGCGGGCTAGGCGTCGAAGAATCTGGCCCGGCGCCGTACCTCATACTCATGCACGATCGCGCTCGCGTAGCCGTGCGAAAGGCCGTGCTCGTCTGACAACCACTGCGCGCGCTCGTTGAGGCGCAGAAAGGCAGGACCGGATTCAATCCGGCTGAACCACTCTCGGAGTTGGAGTCCCGTCACTGTCGGGATGCGGTTAATGAGGTTCTGGTGCATCTCCGGAGAGTGGGTCAGGGACAAGTCGCACCTCCGCCGTAAGGGAGTCCTTCCAGTCGAGAGTGCACCACCACCGGCCGTGTGACAACCCCTGGAGGCCGACCTTCCGTAACGCGTCGGCCAGCCGTCGGCCACCTTCCGGACAAAGCTCCCATCGCGGCCGCACCACACCCAGCCGACCCCGGCGAAGCTGCGCAATAGCGCAACTTCATCCCAAGCGGGTCATGACGGCCGCCAGGGGCGCCAGGGACGGCCGGGCACGGCCGGTGAGCCGGGTTAGCCGCGGACCGCCGGAACAGCCGGGGACCGTCGCGGACCGCCGGGGACCGTCGCGGACCGCCGGGGACCGTCGCGGACCGCCGCGACGACTGGTGAGCCGGGTCAGCCGAGGCGCTCGAAGATCATGGCCATGCCCTGCCCGCCGCCCACGCACATTGTCTCGAGGCCGATCGACTTGTCGTGGAACTGCAGGCCGTTCAGCAGCGTCGAGGTGATGCGCGCGCCGGTCACGCCGAACGGGTGGCCGACGGCGATCGCCCCGCCGTTGACGTTGAGCTTGTCGATGTCGATGCCGAGGTCCCCGTAAGACGGGATCACCTGCGCGGCGAATGCCTCGTTGATCTCCACTAGGTCGACATCGTCGATGGTCATGCCGGCCCGGCCCAGCGCCTGCCTGGACGCCTCCACCGGACCGAGGCCCATGATCTCCGGCGAGAGCGCGGTGACGCCGGTCGACACGATCCGGGCCAGCGGGGTGATGCCGAGTTCTGCCGCCTTAGTGTCGCTCATCACAATGACTGCCGCGGCACCGTCGTTCAGCGGGCAGCAGTTGCCGGCGGTCACCGTGCCGTCCGGCCGGAACACCGGCTGCAGCTGCGACACCTTCTCCAGCGTGGTGCCAGGTCGGGGACCGTCGTCGGCCGAGACCACCGTGCCGTCCGGCAGTGTCACGGGCGTGATGTCGCGCTGCCAGAAGCCGTTGGCCAGCGCCTTCTCTGCCAGGTTCTGGGAGCGCACGCCGAACTCGTCCTGCTCCGCGCGGCTGATCCCGCGCTGCTGGGCGACGTTCTCGGCGGTCTGGCCCATCGCGATGTAGATGTCCGGGATCTTGTCGTCCTTGCGGGGATCGGTCCAGGTGAAGCCGCCCTTGGCCATCTCGGCAGCGCGCGCTTCGGCGTCGGCGAACACCGGGTTCTTCGTGTCCGGCTGGCCGTCGCTGCTGCCCTTGCCAAACCGGCTCACGCACTCGACGCCCGCTGAGATGTAAATGTCACCCTCTCCAGCCTTGATGGCGTGGAAGGCCATTCGGGTGCTCTGCAGCGAAGACGAGCAATACCTGGTGATGGTCGTCCCCGGCAGGGAGTCATAGCCGAGCATGACCGCGACGACGCGAGCCTGGTTGTAACCCTGCTCGCCGCCTGGCAGGCCGCAGCCGAGGATGAGGTCGCTGATCTGCGCGGGATCCACCTGCGGCACCTTTGCCAGTGCCGCGGTGACCAGCTGCGCAGTCAGGTCATCAGGGCGGATCGTGGTGAGCGACCCCTTGAACGCCCGGCCGATCGGCGAGCGGGCGGTGGCGACGACGACGGCCTCTGGCATGACGACTCCCTGTGGAAAAGTCCGTTGTTACTCGCTAGCAGCTTATGTAACAAGGGGCCTTCGTGGCTTGCCCGGCAGCCGGAAGCGCGCCAGTCACGAGGTTTGTCCGCGGTAACAGGTGCCGGAACGAGGCGTTGTGCCTGCGCCCAATGTCGAGACCAGACCTGGTGAAGGAGCCTTACACTAACGCGCCGGGACTGTCAGCTCGGCTCGGCCGACTTCCCGGAGGGGACCATGGCATTCCCGAGCGACCTGGAGATAGCCAGGGGAGCGTCGCTCAAGCCGCTAGACGACGTGGCTGCCGAGATGGGCATCGGCAGTCACCTGCTCGAGCCGTACGGCGAGCAGGTGATGAAGGTCAAGCTGGCCGCCATCGAGGAGCTCGCGGACCGGCCGCTCGCGAAGTACGTCGTGGTCTCGGCGATCACGCCCACGCCGCTCGGCGAGGGCAAGACCACGACGACCGTGGGGCTGGGCCAGGGCCTGCACCACATCGGCAAGCAGGCCACGGTGACCATCAGGCAGCCGTCGATGGGCCCGACGTTCGGCATCAAGGGCGGGGCCGCGGGCGGCGGGTACAGCCAGGTCGTGCCCATGGAGGTGCTGAACCTGCACCTCACCGGCGACATGCACGCCGTCACGGCCGCGCACAACCTGCTGTCGGCGATGATCGACAACCACCTCTACCAGGGGAACGCGCTGGGCATCGACCAGCACAACATCACCTGGCGCCGGGTGCTTGACGTGAACGACCGGGCGCTGCGCAACATCATCGTCGGGCTCGGTCAGCGCGGCGACGGCGTGCCGCGGCAGACCGGATTCGACATCACCGCCGCGTCCGAGGTCATGGCAACGCTGGCGCTCACCTCGTCGCTGGCCGACCTGCGCAGCCGCCTTGGCCGCATCGTCATCGGCTACACCAGGGACGGCACGCCGGTAACCGCCGAGCAGCTCAGCGCCGCCGGATCGATGGCCGTCATGCTGCGGGACGCTATCAAGCCGAACCTCATGCAGACCCTGGAGAACACGCCGGTGCTCGTACACACCGGGCCGTTCGGCAACATCGCGACCGGCAACTCGTCCGTCATCGCTGACCTCATCGGTATCCATGGCGGGGACTACCTGGTGACCGAGGCGGGGTTCGGCGCGGACATGGGTGCCGAGCGGTTCTTCAACATCAAGTGCCGTACCTCTGGGCTGGTGCCAAACGCCGCGGTGGTAGTGGCCACGGTGCGCGCGCTCAAGGCGCACTCCGGCAAGTACCGCATTGTGGCCGGACGGCCGCTGCCAGAGGACCTGCTCGCGGAGAACCCTGACGACGTGACCGCCGGCGCGGCGAACCTGCGGAAGCAGATCGAGAACATCCGGCTGCACGGCGTTCCGGCGGTCGTCGCCATCAACGCGTTCCCCACCGACCACGCCAGCGAGCACCAGGCCATCAGGGACATCGCCACCGAGATGGGCGCCCGCTCGGCAGTGAGCACGCACTTCGTCGACGGCGGCGCCGGCGCCGTCGAACTGGCCGAAGCTGTGGCCGCGGCAGCCGACGAGCCATCGCACTACCAGCCGCTGTACCCGCTGTCCGCCAGCCTGCGGGAGAAGATCGAGACGGTGGCCACCAAGGTCTACGGCGCGGCCAAGGTCGAGTACTCCGCGGACGCCAACAAGCAGCTCGACACTTACGAGCGGGCTGGCTTCGGCGACTTGCCGGTCTGCATCGCGAAGACCAACCTGTCGATCTCCTCCGATCCCACGCTCAAGGGCGCGCCCACCGGGTGGACCCTCCCGGTCCGGGAAGTGCGGGCGTCGGTCGGCGCGGGCTTCGTGTATCCGATCTGCGGCGAGATCCGGACGATGCCGGGCCTCGGCACCAGCCCGGCGGCCGCAAGGATCGACCTCGACAAGGACGGCCAGATCGTCGGCCTCAGCTGACCAGCTGGGCCTGACCCGACACGCAGGCCGGGCCCGACACGGAGGCCGGCCCGACACGGAGACCCGGCTTTCAACGAAGACTTTGCGTGCGCATAGTACGCAAAGTCTCAGTGATCATGGAGTAAGCGCTTACCCCGCGGAGGCAGAGCTGGCCGCTCGGGGTCAATCAGGCCCGGCCGGGTCGGCCGGCGTGGTGGGATACCGTCGATAAGGAGGCGTTCCACCACGGCAAAGGCGGCCATCTCCATGCAGGTCCACGAGTCCCTGATCGACCTGGTCGGGAACACGCCGCTGCTGCGCCTGCGCAAGGTAACGCGCGGTCTGCCGGGCGCTGGGGTGGACCCGGCGGTGCTGTCGAAGGTCGAGTACTTCAACCCCGGTGGCTCGGTCAAGGACCGGATCGCGCTGCGAATGGTCGAGGCCGCCGAGCGATCTGGCGAGCTCAAGCCCGGCGGCGTCATCGTGGAGCCGACGTCGGGTAACACCGGTGTCGGCCTGGCCATCGTCGCCGCCGAGAAGGGCTACCGCTGTCTGTTCGTGTGCCCGGACAAGGTGGGCCAGGACAAGATCAGCGTGCTGCGCGCGTACGGGGCGGACGTGGTCGTCTGCCCGTCGACCGTCTCGCCCGCCCACCCGGACTCCTATTACTCGGTGTCCGACCGGCTGGCCAGGGAGACCCCGGGCGGCTGGAAGCCCAACCAGTACGCCAACCAGGAGAACCCGAACTCGCACTATCACTCCACCGGCCCCGAGATCTGGGCGCAGACCGAGGGGCGCGTCACGCACTTCGTCGCGGGAATCGGCACCGGGGGCACCATCTCGGGCACCGGCCGTTACCTCAAGGAAGTTTCCGGAGGCCGGGTCCAGGTCATCGGGGCCGATCCGGAGGGCTCGGTGTACTCCGGCGGGACCGGCCGCCCGTACCTGGTGGAGGGCGTAGGCGAGGACATCTGGCCCGAGACCTACGACAAGAGCATCTGCGATCAGATCATCGCCGTGACCGACGCCGACTCGTTCCTCATGACCAGGCGGCTCGCTCGCGAGGAGGCGCTGCTCACCGGCGGATCATGCGGTATGGCGGTCGTGGCCGCGATCGAGGTCGCCCGGCAGGCCGCCGCGGGTGACGTGATCGTGGTGCTGCTGCCCGATGGCGGCCGCGGCTACCTCGGCAAGATCTACAACGACGAGTGGATGACCGACTACGGCTTCCTGACGGCCGAGACCGCCGAGCCGCGGGTCGGCGACGTGCTCGAGCACAAGCACCGCGGACTGCCGCCGTTCGTGCACGCCCACCCGACGGACACGGTCCGGCACGTGATCGCCAGCCTGCGTGAGTTCGACGTGTCGCAGCTTCCGGTGCTGAGCGCGGAGCCTCCCGTCATGGCCGCGGAGGTCATCGGCTCGATCGTCGAACACGACCTGCTGGACGCCCTCGTGACCGGCAAGGCCGCGCCGGACGACGAGGTGGCGAAGCTGATGTCCCCACCGCTGCCCATGGTCGGCTCCGGCGAGCCCGTCAGCGTCGCGGCGAGGACTCTCGGTGACGCCGGCGCGGCCATCGTGCTGGTCGACGGCAAGCCAGCCGGCGTGATCACCCGCCAGGACGTTCTCACCTTCCTGTCCGGCCAGGCCACCTGACGGAGTTCTGGCTCATGGGCGCGCGGGAGGCCAACCCCGTTCCGGCCTAGGATGGGCGCCTGGCCGCGAGTGCAAGGGGGCGTCACGCATGCAGCAGGACGGGTTTGAAACCCTCGCGATCCACGCCGGCCAGGAGGCCGATCCCGCGACCGGCGCGGTCGTGCCGCCGATCTACCAGGTGTCCACCTACAAGCAGGACGGCGTTGGCGGGCTGCGCGGCAAGGAACTCGGCGAGGCCGCGCGCTGGATTGAGGGCTACGAGTACTCGCGCACCGACAACCCGACCAGGGGTGCGCTGGAGGAGTGCCTCACGGCGCTCGAGGGTGGCGCACGCTGCCTGGCGTTCGGCTCCGGGATGGCGGCTGCCGACTGCCTGATCCGCGCGGTGTGCCGGCCCGGCGATCACGTGCTCATCCCGGACGATGCGTACGGCGGTACCTTCCGCCTGTTCGACAAGGTGCTCGCGCCCTATGGGCTGAGCTACCAGCCGGTGTCGATGGCCGACACTGCGGGGGTGCGGGCGGCGCTCGCGCAGCGGCCCGCTCGCCTCGTGTGGGTCGAGTCGCCCACCAACCCGCTGCTGTCGATCGCGGACATCGCGGCGCTGCGGCAGCTGGCTGCCGACGCAGGAGCGCTGCTCGTCGTCGACAACACGTTCGCGTCACCGTATCTGCAGCAACCACTGCTGCTCGGGGCTGACGCGGTCGTCCACTCCACGACGAAGTACATCGGCGGGCATTCCGACGTCGTGGGCGGCGCAGTCGTCGTTGCCGACGCTGAGCTCGGCGAGCAGCTTTATTTCGTGCGGAACGCAGTGGGATCGGCGCCCGGCCCGTTCGACGCGTGGCTGACCTTGCGGGGCGCCAAGACCCTCGCAGTCCGGATGGCCCGGCATTGCGAGAACGCGGCCAGAATCGCTGAAATGCTGGCCGCCCATCCGGCAGTCAGGGTGGTGTACTACCCGGGGCTCGCCTCTCATCCAGGTCACGAAGTCGCGGCGAAGCAGATGCGCGGGTTCGGCGGAATGGTCTCGTTCCGGGTGCGGGCCGGGGCGGCGGAAGCGGTCGCGATCTGTGGCCGTACCCGGTTGTTCACCCTCGGCGAGTCGCTGGGCGGCGTGGAATCGCTGATCGAGCATCCGGCTCGCATGACACACGCCTCCGCGGCCGGATCGCCGCTCGAAGTGCCCGCCGACCTGATCAGGTTGTCAGTCGGCATTGAATCGTGCGACGACCTGATCGAGGATCTGCGCGCCGCGCTGGGCTAGGCACGCCGACACCAGCGTCGCGGCGGAGAAGCTGATTGAGATACCTGCCGCTGCACGCCGATTAGTTCCGGGCTCTTACGCCGTCTGCCCCATGAGCCTCGACGACTGCGGCCCGCGACGGCAGCGGTCCGGACGCTCCTTCCCCAGCAAGGCACCGTACCTAGCACGTGAGACCAAGGAGTTCTGAGTTGCGCAAGCTGATAGCGCGCGTGTTCGACTACTCGCTCGACGGCGTGATCGCCACCGAGGACACCGAGTTCTTCCAGTTCTGCCGCGACCTGCCTGACGACCCCGCTGAAGACGCCAGAGGGAGCGAGTTTTATGCGGGCGCGGACGTGCACATCATGGGCCGGATCGCCTACGAGAGCATGGCCAGCTACTTCCCGACCGCCACCGATCATCCCTACGCCGACATCCTGAACGCCGCACGGAAGGTCGTGTTCTCTCGCACGCTGAAGACCGCAGACTGGGCCAATACCACTATCGCCGTCGGCGACCTCGGCCAGGAGGCCGACAATCTCCGCCGCGGCGGCGACGGTTACATCGTCGCCCACGGTGGCATCAGCCTCTGGCGTTCGCTCGCGAAGCTCGACCTGATCGACGAGTATCGCTTGACTCTGGTCCCCTACCTGGCGGGCGAGGGCCCGCGGTTGTTCGAGGACGTCGGCAAGTCCCGTTCATTCGACCTGTTGTCCACCTCCGACTTCAGTAGCGGACTTCAGCTCGACTACCGGCGGCACCGCTAACCCAGCAGCCGACGCCTAGCCGGATCGCTCCGGCCCTTCCCCTCTGCCGTGCAGCGCCGCACAATACGGGCAACAGCGCAATCACAACGGCCGATGTGAGGGGTCGGAGATGGCTGAGTCGGCGTCCGTGCCTTTTACCGAAACCAAAGCGCCGGAGGCGCCGGAACGGCTCCACCGCGGAGCTCTGGGCCTTGTCGACATCGCGGCGTCGACCATGGCGAATATCGGCCCGGCGTACAGTTTCTTCTTCGGGTTCGGCCTGATCGTGATCACCGCCGGCATCGCGGCCCCGCTGACGATCATCGCAGCGGGCATCGCGGTCGCCCTGCTCGGCAACACGCTGGCGCAGTTCTCCCGCGCGCACCCGTCGACGGGCGGCTTCATCACTTTCGTGGGCAAGACTTTCGGCGGGACGTCGGCGGTCACGACGGCGCTGCTGTGCGGTGCCGGCTACATCATCGCGATCTCATCGGTGCTCGCGGTGTCCGGCTGGTTCCTTGAGTTCACGCTGAACTACTACTTCGGCTGGAATGTGCCATGGGTCATCTGGTCGGTGCTGCTGACCGGCGGCGCAGTGGCGATGATGCTGCGCGGCGTCGGCGTGTCGACCCGACTGGCGGGCTTTTTCTTCGGCTTCGAGATGCTGGTCCTGCTGGTCGTGTCCGTCGTGGCGCTGATCAAGAACGGCGGTCACTTGTCCGGGGCCCCGTTCGACCCGCACAACATCACCAACGGCTTCCGTGGCCTGGGCGCGGGATTCCCGCTGGCGGTGTACCTGTTCATTGGCTGGGAGAACTCTGCGGCGCTGGCGGAAGAGACCGGCAATCCGCGGCGCAACGTGCCCCGCGCCGTGTTCCTGTCGATCGCGCTGATGCTGACCGGATACATACTTTTCGCCTACGCAACGGTGTCCGGCTTCCGCGACAACGGCACCAAGCTGGGCGCGGCGCTGATCCCGTTCATCAACGTCGCGCACTCCTCGCTCGCCGCGCTCGCCGTGATCGCCTACCTGGCCGGACTCACCTCGACGGTCGGCGTGCTCATCGCCGCGGTGAATTCACAGGCGCGGCTGATATTCAATGCTGGCCGGGAGGGCCTGCTGCCCCGCATCATCGGCCGGGTCTCGCCGGCCCGGCAGGTGCCGCGCAACGCCATTTTCACGTTTGTCGGCATCGCCTCGCTGATCATCCTGATCTGGGCGATCGGCCACCTGATCGGCGGGGATAGCGGCAGCATGAACGGCCTGACTTTCTTCGACGAATCAGGCACCATGGGCACGCTGCTTGTCCTGGTTGTGTACTTCCTCGCCAACCTGGCGCTGCCGTTCTACTACCGCAGGTACCGGCCCGCCGAGTTCAACATCGTCAAGCACGCGATCCTGCCGGTGCTCGGCATGATCGCCATCGCCATCCCCGTCTACTACCTGTGCAAGCCCCCTCAGTCTGCGCCTTACGACTGGTTCCCCTTCGCGGGACTCGGCGTCATCGTCGTGTCGGTGCTGTACGCACTGGTGCTGACCCGGCGAGATCCGGGCCTGGGCGAGCGGGTCGGCTCCATCGTCGCGGACGAGTAGCCGAAGGCACGTCTGGCCGGGTTATCGGACTGGCTGCCAGGGACCGGCTTTGTCTTCAGTCGAAGCCGGTGAAGCTCTTGACCGCGATGCAGAATTCGTTGCCTTCCGGGTCCTGCAAGACGGTCCAGTGGTGGCCACGAATCCGGTGGTTGCCGATCACGGTGGCGCCGAGCGTGACGAGCTTGTCGACAGCGCCCGGATCGGGGTCCACCAGGTCGATGTGCACGCGGTTCTTTGCCTGCTTAGACTCGGGCACCTTGGTGAAGTACCACGCCGGTTCTCGCCGCTCGCCGTCGGATCCACCGATGGAAGCGAAGAACTCGCTGCTGCCCTTGTCCAAGGGTCGGCCGAGCACCTCTGACCAGAACGCCGCCAGTCCTTGCACGTCGTCGCAGTCGAAGGCGATGTTGCCCGTCCTAGCCGCCATGGCGGTCAATCTATCTCCCCCTGCTGCTCGAGCCGTGACAGGCACAGAGGCTGAACGACGGAGACCGGCTCCAGTTGCCCCACGAGGCACAGGACGTCAGCGCCGATGGCGTGGCCGGCCGTGATGCGATCGCGAGATTGGTCAGGGTCCCGCCGCTCGTCAGTGCACCGGCCCTACTGGAGCGCGCCAGCGCTGCCAGCCACGGTGCACCGCGAAGAGGCGCGACGCGGTCGGGGGCCCCGCGGCCAGCTCTGCCCGCGGTCGCAGCATCAGGCCAGACGGGACCGGCTCCCACCACTGCTCGGCACCGAGCAGCCTGCTGTACAGCTCTACCTGGCCACCCCGCCGGCCCTGCACCGAGGCCGGGCCCAGCACCAGCTCAGCTGGAGCTGGCTGGTCGGCTGCCTGCCAGCGGAAATCAGCGGAGATGCGGATCCCGTCGGCATGATTCGGCAGTGCGGCGTGCGCGGTCAGGCAGTGAAACAGCAGCACGTCACCGGGCCGGTAGTCGGTCGTGGCCCAGCCGTGCTCGTCGGCTGGCAGGAGACGCGGACGTCGCGGCGGGCCAAGCTGGCTGCCGGGGAGCACGGCGAGCCCGCCCAGCTCCGGAGCGATGTCCATGAGCGGCAGCCACGTGGTGAGCATGTCCTGCACGCCCGACACCGCGAAGTCCTGATGCACGTAGCGGCCCTTGGTCACCTCGCCGCGCCGTTCCGGGTACACCACCCGGAGCACCTTGACCGGGTAGCAGAACGCGCCCGTACCGAGGATCAGCCGAACCACGCCGCGCAGCGGCGCAAGATAGGCGAGCCGGTTGAGGCCGCGGCTTGCCAGCGCCGCGCGGAACGACGGATCGGTAAGAGCCTCGCGAAAGTCGACGGCCCGGCTCGGACCGGGCGCGGCGGGCCTGGTCCTGCCGGGCCAGCGACCTGAGGGCCTATGTCCGGGCCAGGGGCCGCGGCCGATACCGGTGCGCTCCGCTCTGCTGTGATCGCGATGGCCGTTGACCGGGCCGCCCGGTGGCCGGCCGTCCGTCATGGGCAGCTCAGTCCAGCCGCCGAGACTGAGCTCGGCGTGTACGCCGTCGTAGGCTGCCTGGACGTCGGCGGGCCGCAGGAGCCGCCGGAAGAACAGGTAACCGTCTTCCGCCAGGCGTCGCCGCAACCCAGCCTGATCGGCCTGCAGTGCGATGGAGTCGACTAGCTCGCGCACGTCCCTACGGTAACGCGGCGCCGCACGGCGAGGGGGCCGCAACGCGAGCGGTGGTGGCGTCCGCCGCCGCGCCTGACCTGGATCGTCTCGCCGCGGCCGGTTCGGCGCCGTGACCGTCGCTGCCGAGTCCAGAGCCAGCGGACTCCGGAATTGACTCGATGGTGGGTGGCACCACCGGCAGCGGGAACGCCGTCGGCTGGATCGGCTGCCGGCCTTGTTCCGGCCGGCACCTCGCCCCAAGGCGATCGGGTGTCCCGATCGGCGACATCGCACGACTCGATCCCTCGTGTGCTCAGCGCGGCGCGCATGATGGACGCGTGAATGCATCTGCCAGCGGCGGGGTGTTCGGAGAGCTATTCGGCCGCGGCCTGGCCGGCCCGTCCGACCAGGACTGGCTGCAGGCAATGCTCGACACCGAGGCCGCGCTGGCCAGAGCTCTCGAGCGAGCCGGGCTGGCGCCGACGGGCGCTGGCGTCGCCGTGACTGCTGCCGCGATGGCGGACAACTTCGACGTCGCCGAGATCGGCCGGGCCGCCGTCCTGATCGGCAATCCGGTGTCTGCGCTCGTCCGTGCCCTGAGCGCCGCGGTGCCTGCGGACGCGCGCGAGGCGGTGCACCGGGGTGCCACCAGCCAGGACATCATCGACACCGCGGTCATGCTGCTGGCGCGCCGGGGGATCGACTGTATCGAAGCGGACTTGTCGGCAGCCGCGGATCACGCGGCTGAGCTGGCGCGCACGCACGCGTCGTCCGTGATGGCCGGGCGTACGCTGCTGCAGCAGGCGGTTCCGGTGACCTTCGGGCTGGTGGCGGCCGGCTGGCTGACGGCCGTCGACGAGGCGCGGCGCGAGCTGGACCGAGTCCGCAGAACCAGGCTGGCGGTCCAGTTTGGCGGCGCCGCCGGCACCCTGGCGTCCCTTGGTGACACCGGACCCGCCGTAACTGCGCTGCTCGCCGACGAGCTCGGCCTGCTTGAGCCGGCCCTGCCCTGGCACACCGACCGGCAGCGAGTTATCCAGTGCGCGGCCGCCCTGGCCGGTGCCTGCGCCGCAGCCGGCCTGATCGCAAGAAACGTGACGCTCCTGGCCCAGACCGAGGTCGGCGAGCTCGCGGAGGGTGGCGACGCGCCGGGGCAGGGTGGCTCGTCGGCCATGCCGCACAAGCGCAACCCGGTCGTCTCGGTGCTCATCCTGGGCTGTACGCGGCGCGCGCCCGCCCTGCTCGCCACCCTGGCCGCGGCCGCTGAGCAGGAGCACCAGCGGGCTGCGGGGGCGTGGCACGCGGAGTGGGAAACGCTGTCGGACTTGCTGCGGGTGACCGGTTCGGCCGCGTCGTGGCTGGTCGAGCTGCTGGCTGGGCTGCAGGTCGACACGGACAAGATGCGCGCCAACCTGAATGCGACCGGCGGCCTGCCGCTGGCCGAGCACGTGACCGCGCTGCTCGCTCCCGCGCTCGGCCGGCTGGCGGCCCACGACCTGGTGGCGGCCGCGGCGGACCGCGCGATGGGTCAGGGCGTCAGCCTCGCCGATGCGATGCTCGCTGACCCAGAGTCAGCCGCAACCTTGCGCGAGGCGGGCATCGGGCAGGCCGAGCTCGTGCATGCGCTCGACCCGGCGGGCTACCTTGGCTCGGCAGCCGAGTTCGTCCGCCGCGCCCTCGTCGCCCACCAGACCGGGTGGCAGTAGGTTGCCGTAGGTCGTGGCCGCAGCGGAAGGAATCCAGATGACCGATGAAGAACGGCTGGCGCTCGGCATGCGGGTCCGACGCGAGGTGCTGGGCGATGCGCACGTGGATCGCGCGGTGGCGAACACGAATGAGTTCACCGCCGACTTCCAGGACCTCATCACCCGGTACGCGTGGGGCGACCTGTGGGCCAGGTCCGGTCTGGCCCGCTCGCAGCGCAGCTTGGTCACCCTGGCGCTCCTGGCGGGACTGGGGCGGCACGAGGAACTGGCCATGCACGTCAAGGCGGCGCTCCGCAACGGCGTCACCACAGCGGAGATCGGCGAGGTGCTGCTGCACGTGGCGGTCTATGCGGGAGTGCCCGCCGCCAACCACGCCTTCGTTATCGCCGACAAGACGATCAAGGAATCTTCGTAGTCCGCACATCTGTTCACTTGGCGGCGATTCCGGATAAGGTTTCGGGCGGCGAACTGAGGAGGACGGATCGGCGTGGCTGAGATCGTTACCCTCGCCGACGCGATCGCCGCCACGGTGCGCGACGGCGACACCGTAGCCATGGAAGGCTTCACCCACCTCATTCCGCACGCCGCCGGGCATGAGGTCATCAGGCAGGGGCGGCGCGACCTGACGCTAGTCCGGATGACGCCCGACATCATCTATGACCAGCTCATCGGCGCGGGCTGCGCACGCAAGCTCGTCTTCTCGTGGGCCGGCAATCCAGGAGTCGGGTCGCTGCACCGGTTTCGGGACGCGGTAGAGCACTCCTGGCCACAGCCGCTCGAGCTGGAGGAGCACAGCCACGCCGGGATGGCGAACCGGTTCGCCGCCGGCGCATCGGGTCTCCCGTTCGCCGTCCTGCGCGGCTACCGCGGAACGAGCTTGCCCGCCAATACAACGGGGGTCGCCGATATCGTCTGCCCGTTCACCGGGGAAACGCTGACGGCGGTGAGCGCGCTGCGCCCGGACGTGACGGTGATCCATGCGCAGGTCGCTGACACCCACGGCAATGTCCAGTACTGGGGGATCACCGGGGTGCAGAAGGAGGCGGTCCTCGCCGCTGACCGCTCGGTCGTGACGGTTGAGGAGATCGTGGACGCGCTCGAGCCGAGGCCCGGCGCCGTCGTGCTGCCCTCGTGGACCGTGGACTACGTGGCGGAGGTACCCGGCGGTGCTCATCCGTCGTACGCGCTCGGCTACTCAGCCAGAGACAACGACTTCTACCTTGCCTGGGACGAGATCAGCCGGGACCGGGTCACGTTCTCGGCCTGGCTCGACGAGCACGTCTACGGTGCCAGACCGCAGCTAGCAGCTGGTGCAGGTAACCGGAACGGGGCTGCATGCTGACTTACACCTCCGATGAGCTGATGACCGTGGCTGCCGCGCGTTCGCTGCGCAACGGGATGACCTGCTTCGTCGGCATCGGCCGGCCCAGCGAGGCGGCCAACCTGGCCCGCGCCACGCACGCTCCCGATCTGGTCCTCATCTACGAGTCGGGCACTATCGGCGCTAAGCCCGGCCAGGTACCGCTGTCGATTGGTGACGGCATCCTGGCAGAAACGGCGGACTCGGTCGTCAGCGTGCCAGAGATCTTCAACTACTGGCTGCAGCCGGGCCGGATCGACGTCGGCTTCCTCGGCGCCGCGCAGATCGACAAGTTCGGCAACATCAACACCACGGTGATCGGCGCCGACTACACCGAGCCCAAGGCGCGGCTGCCCGGGGCCGGCGGCGCGCCCGAGATCGCGGCCTCGTGCCGCGAGGTGATCGTGGTGGTCAGGCAGGGC
Source organism: Streptosporangiaceae bacterium (assembly GCA_030041275.1). Taxonomy (GTDB): domain Bacteria; phylum Actinomycetota; class Actinomycetes; order Streptosporangiales; family Streptosporangiaceae; genus JAJYUU01. Next base: position 264 of record JASHOE010000011.1, on the reverse strand, counting down.
AGCCGGTCCTTCGTCGAGCGGGTGGATTTCGTCACCTCGGTCGGCTACGGGTCCGGCCCCGGCGGCCGGGAGCGGCTCGGGCTGACCGGGGCCGGGCCCAAGAAGATCATCACCGACCTCGGCATCCTGGAGCCCGATCCGGTGACGCTCGAGTTCACCCTGACCGCGCTCTACCCGGGCGGCTCGGCCTCGGCCGCGCGGGAGCGGACCGGCTGGGACCTGGCCGCGGCGCCCGAGCCTGAGCTCATCCCGGCCCCGAGCCCG